>NZ_JBFBIK010000018.1:50317-85274 GCF_040685555.1 Sphaerisporangium sp. NPDC088356 | reverse complement strand
GCCACATGCAACGAACCAAACCCTGTCAAACGGTCAACATGCCGGGGCCGTGCCCGGGGCGGCACCCCTCCTCTGCGGTGATCAACCTTGGGAAACACCAAGGACCGGCGAGCGGAGCCCAAGGGCTCTTAATCGGAAGCTCGCCGGTCCTTCGGATGAAAACTCCTCCAGAGGAGGTGCTCTATCGTAAGCGCCGGCACCGCGCGCAGTGCACCTGGCGTTCGCGCCCCATGGCCCTTACTTGACCGAGGGGCCCAGTCCGCTCAGGGCCGCCCGCGACCGTCGACTCAGCTGATGCCCTGCGCCTCGTCCGCGTCCGCGTCCCATATGAACGTCAGAATCACCTGCCCGGCAACGCAGAAGTCCGACCGGTCGGGGAGGGTCCCGTGAAGGGTTGCCAGTCCTTCGAGGAGTTGGTCTGCGGTGACCATGTCGATTTGCCAGGCGGCTCGGATTTCAGTCCCGTCGCTGTGCAGCAAGGTCACACAGATATAGGCACCGGGACGCCGTTCTGGCCGACCGGCCGTCACCGTGAGGGGGGCGGCGCCTTCGGTGGTGAACGTCCCCCAATTGGCGACGGGCCGGAGTTGGGCGGCCAGGTCGTCAATGCAGGAGAGCCCGGTTTCCAGGTCGATTCCCCAGTGTGTGCGGGTCTCGGTGGAGTCTCCGTAGAGCTTGGTGATCGAGATCTCTGCGTCGTAGACGTTCATGTGCGTGCCTCTCCTTGGGTTGGGGAGGCGGAGGTTGGCATATTCCTGGGTTAACGTCCTGTCGGCCCGTCACGCCCCGGTTTCCTCCGCTTCCTCGGTCGGAGTGGGACGGTGCACCACGGGACGGCTTAGCGTCTGGTCTCGTTCTGGTAACGGCCATCAGGGCAGGTCATGAGCCAAAATGACGCCCATGCCGACTCGGCGCGGCTGCGATCAGGCCGGGACTCTCATTCACGGGGGAACCCTCAGGGATGGGTGTCCAGCCCCAGTCCGTGGACGCGCGCGCTGGCCGACGCCGCAGCCACGACGTGGCTGCCTGTCCTCTACCGGCTAAGACCCCGAGCGCCGAATCACGGCTGGGGCGCCGGAAAACCACTTTCAGACTCGGTCAAGCTGAGACGTCACCGATCGGTTCCATCGAGGTCCCGATACCAAGGGCTATCCGGAACGTCTGAGGTCACGAGAATAGGTGGCTTCCAAGGTGGTGTCCATCGGGTCTGGTCGGATCTCCAGGTCGATAAACCCCTGGGCGCTACGACGAGAAAAAGGGTTATCAATGCCTTGCGCTCTTCTGGCTGTGTCCCAAAGGGCTTGTCGGTTTTCCAGAAGGCGCTGATCTTCTCGGCCTCATCGAGGAGCCACCCCCGCATGTCCCCGTACACGACAGCGCGCCGTACGCTCGGACGGAGCTTGAGGGCGAGCCGGCTCCGCCGGGATCTGACAGTGGCCCTTGGTATGTCCCGTGCGAGTACGAGGAACTGAACGAAGTAGCGATGGGACAGCGCCCAGTCTCTATCAAACGAGGCGGTCACGGCGCGATCCAGCATCACATAGATGTCTGTCGCTTGCTGGCGATAACCGTCTTCTATCCTCTGGCGCTTATCGAAGTGCCAGACAATAAGTGCAGCACCAAGAGCGATGAGCGCACCGATGAGCGCTCCACCGAAATTTCCCCAGACGACGTCTTTCCATGGGTCAATTCCAGCGTCGGGCGGCGTAATGGTAATTACGGGAGTAGGGATCGATGTCGGGGCCACCGTCTGAGTAACAGTGACCGTAGGGACGGGAGTCGGTGTCGGCGCCAGAGCGATCACCTGCGGAACCTACCTCACATCACCGACTCTTCTGCCGGTGCTGGGACATAGGGGGTGTCGTGTCGTGGTGGCCTTTTGCTCGGCCCTGAACGGCGTATCATCCCGACTCGAGCGATCACGAGAATCGCCCAAGGACTCCCACAAAAGGGGGGACGCTCAGGGATGGGTAGACCAGCCCCGGCCCATGGCCGCAGCGCTGGCAGGCTCCCGCAAGCCAAGAGCGGGCCCTGTCTCCCCTCCCAGCAGTAAGACCCCGGCACCGAACCACGGCTGGGTGCCGGGCCAAGAGCTTCCAGGCCCCTCGGGACGGCCAGGAAGAATGGGGAAGGTGACAGGGCGGCGGAGCTGTCGGGGCCCCGCCGCCCGCCCGACCCCAGGCGGATGGAGCGCCTTCACGAGGAGGCTCGCGTCGAAGGCTGAGACGACGAAGCGCCCCAACTTCTCCCTGTTAGGAGGGCGGGGCGCTTCGTGGTGCGTGGGATCAGACGGAGCGCGAGTACTACCGCCCCAGGTCAGTGAGCTCGAACAGCCGTCTGGCGTGCTCGCCGAGCAAGTCCGCGACCGGCTCGGGCTTCAGGGCGATCGCCGCCAGGCCTGCGGGGTTCAAGGGCACTTCCTTGACGATGTACTCGCCCCGTGAGGGGTCGTCAAATTCCGGTCCACTTCGCCGCGCCGGATCCCATTGGTCGATGCGCGCGAGGAAGAAGTACTGTCGCTCGCCCTCCTGGACGTGCACGTGCACCAGCGAATGGATCTTGGCATGCCCACCGAGTTCTTCGTCGACCTCGCGCAGTAGCACGGCCTCAAGGCTGGTGTCGGCCGGCTCCACACCGCCGCCGGGCAGCACCCAGTACGGTGCCATGCCCGGCCGTACCCGCTTGATCGTCAGCAGGTTCCCGCCCGGAGTAATGAGGATGGCCCGTACACGTTCCTTCATGGGAGGTTCCTTCCGGTCAGTGCAGGAGTCGGTCAGTGCAGGAGCCAGCCGCCATCGACGTGCAAGGACTGGCCGGTGATGAATGACGCCGATGGCCCTGCTAGAAACGCTACCGCGCCGGCCACATCCTCCGGTTGGCCGCGCCGGGCAAGACACTGACGCGCGATCTGTCGATCTGGTGCGGTGCGGTGGTGCTCGGGGAGCCGTGTCTCCCGCTCCACCTGGATGGGGCCAGGGACCACGGCGTTGACCGTGATGGCGTGCGGGCCGAGTTCGCGGGCCAGTGACCGGGTGAACCCGATGAGCCCGGCTTTGGCGGCGGCGTAGGCGACCAGGCCGGGGCGGCCGGACCGGGCGGTGATGGAGCCGATGTTGATGATGCGTCCGTGCGCAGGTCGACCGGTTCGCGCAGCAGAACGCGGCGCAGGTCCATCGCGGCCGTCGCGCCATCATGACGGGTGCGGTCCAGCACCAGATCGGCGTCCGGCTGCGTCAGGCGAAACCCGGGGCGGGCCCACAGCACCGGCATGGCGCCGCTGGCGATCGAGGCGATGGTGTAGAGCAGGCGGGAGGTCAGGGCACCGGTCTGGCGAGCCCCGGCGCTGGGGAAGGCGTCCGGGGCTCTCTGCTGTCTGGACTAAGAGAAGGTGATCGTTACGGGGCTGCCGGCGGCGGCGCACAGCGGCCGTACCGCTTCAACCGCCAGTCCGAGGGTGGTCACCTCCTGGGCGATGTCCATGCCGTCCTGCCAGGTGTCCTCCACCGCGACCCCGAGCGCGCTAATCGCGGCGGCCGTGCGCTCCATCGCGGACCTGGCTTCCCCTTCAGCGAGCTGGGCCGCCTTGTCGACCGCCTGCTTGCTGAGAGGTACGTCGACCTGGAGGCCGATGGGGAGGTAGCCGTTCTTCTTGCCGTCCGCGAGATTCTCCTCCAGGCGTTGCAGCCCAGTTTGGAAGTGCTTGCACGCGGTTGCGTTGAAGGGGTTCGGGGTCGCTGAGGGCTGCTCGGCTATCGCGGGCGAGCTGCCGCACGCGGAAGTGAGGACCGCCAGCGTGAAGAGCGCGAGGGCGCTGCGAGGGAAGAGCACGGGGACTCCTGTCGGGTAGGAGATGACAGCGAGTGAGACGCCGATCACACCGGGGCGGTTGGCCCCGCTGGCTGGCTGGGGTGCCAGCTCACTCCTCGTAGATCCAGGCTCGGTAACGCTTCCCAATGACCGGGAAGCGCCCGGAGTCGAGCAGCCACGCGAGTGCCACAAGGCCCCATGCGACAGCGAGCGCGACCAGCTGGCACACGCTGATGTTCGACACCTCTATCTCCTCGCAGGGCACGTGTAAGTGGCGTGCCGGTTAGGGGAACAGCAGACGACGCCGGCCGTGATGAACCGTCCGGCCTGGAGCCAGATGCCCCACTGCACATCCACGCCGCCGGCGAGGGATTCCTCTGCGACCGCCAGGCGGAAGTCCAGCCCAATGTGGGCCTCATCTGCCGGGCGCCAGAACGACGACTCGACCGCCTGATAGCGGCCGGCGAGCCATCCCAGCGCCTCCGCCACGGTGGCCGGGGAGGAGTCGATCCGGGTTCTCGGCTTCAACAGCCAGTCGCAGGTGCGCATCGGGGGCAGCGTTGACGTCTGAAACGCCGGGTGGAAGGGGCGTCGTTCGCCTTCCCGGCGCTGGTCATCCCCCGGCCCGGTCCAGGAGTAGGAATGGAAGTGCATGGTGCTCCCGCCGTACATTTAGGGCGGTCCCTGCCTGTCTCTAGCGGGCAGGGACCGCCTGCTCTCGATGTGCTGTGCTGCTAGATGGTGCTCATGCCGGCGGCGCGGAGCTCGTCACCGGTGAACCGGAGGGTCCCGGCATTCGGGTTCTTGCTGTCGCGGAGCGCGAACGCGTCGGCCGTGCCGGGGATCGCCGCGAGCTCGACGCAGGCCTCCCCGCCCTCGGTGCCGTTGTTGCCGCCACACGGCCGCGTGAACTGCGCGCCGGCGAGGTCGCGCTCGTACAGGTTCTCCATCTGCTTGCCCTTCCTCTTGCCGAGTCCGGCAACGGTTTTCGCCGGACGACTTGGTAGGCGGCCTCCCCGCCCTTCCCGTAGGGGAGGCCGCCCGGCCCGGCCGTCGCGGATGTGCCCACGCGACGGCAGGGCAGCTCACATGCGGGACCGGTGGGCGATCTCGTCTTGCACGGCCAGTTCCATCCCCAAGGCCACGGCGTCGCCCCGGGCGATGCTCGGGACCAGGCCCGCCGCGCGCTGTTCGTCCGTCAGCGGCCTGTGCCTGGTTGCCCACCACCCGCCGAATCGGCCCCGGCTGTTCGTCACGCGGGAGATACGCCACGCCGGGTAGGTCTGGGTGAGCACGGCGAGCTGATGTGCCCTACGCGCCAGGCGCGTTTCAGGAGCCGTACGCTCCGCCGTGCCCGTCACGACACGGCCGCCAGCTCGGCGATGCTCTCCTGCTTGGCGATTTCTCGGGCCAGCGCGAGCTCGTCATCGGCGTCGACCGTGCGCCACGCCCCGGCCTTATCCTCGGCGTCGCTGAACGGCCGATCCCTGGTGGCCCACAGGCGGCCTTTGTCGCTGCGGAAGATGTGCCATCCGCGCGGGGGCGTGTCGGGTGTGCTCTTAGGGTGTGGCATGGGTCGGACCTCCGCGTCCGATCAAGGGCCCGTCGATGCGAACGCAACGCCTCGGCGGATCCGTTCTGTGACGTCTTCGCAACGCCACGTGATCCATGCCAGGACCGTAATCCTCCTGTCGCCGAGCAAGGGGTACGGTCTGTGCCCCTTGCTCGGTGCTCAGACCAGTAGCCCCACCTTGTTCGCCAGCTCGCGGGCGCGTGGCTGCAAGGCCACGGGTCCGGTCTCGGAGAGCTCAAGTGCCATGCGCCGGGCGTAACCGTTGTAGCGAATCGTCTCTGGGGCGCTGCCGTAGGCGTGCTCCAAGGTCTCAAGGACGGCTGCGTGGTCGCACTGCAGGAAGTGCGCTCGCGCCACCTCGATGAGATGGCGCCCCCGTCGCGGCCGTGAGGGGATCGGCGCATCCACCGCACGCCGGGCCTGCCTCGTGGCCTCGCCGCCCTGGTGCAGCTCGACCGCCACCGTGACCGCGTGAGCGGCCATCACCACCCGGGAGAACGACGTCCACGGCTGGTAGTAGTCGCCTGGAAGCCGCTCAGCGACGCGTGATGCTTCCTCCCAGTGCAGCCACGCCTTCCCCGTCTCACCGACGCGCGCCGCGGTGAACGCCAGCTCGAAAAGCAGGGCGCCCTGCATCGCGAGCAGGTTGACCCCTGCGTCGTCGAGGCGCGGTTCGATCGCGGCGAGCCCCTGCTCGTTGACCTCGCGGGCGGCTTCAAAGTCGCCGGCGTCACGGTGCGCCTGACCGGCGAACCACACCGCGCACGAAAGCGCGAGCGGGTCATCAGACTCTTGGGCGGCGACCATCGCCCGCTCGGCCACCCGCCATAGCAGGTCGGCGGCCGGCTGGTAAGCAAGGAACATCTGCGTCAGGCCGTACACCTCGGCCAGGAGGGCGAGAGCCTGGCGCCGTGGTGCGTCCCGGTACAGCAGCGCGGCGAGCTGCGTGTCACGGATCAGGTCGGGCAGCAGCGCGCCGAGCGTGGTCCGGTGGTCCGGCGAGGCGTGCCGCGCCCGCCACGCGGCGTCCAGGCGTGCGCGCAGGTGCGCGAGCGGCTGCACGGTCCCCTGCGGGATCAGCGGCACGGCGTTGATAGCTCGGCGCACGGCGTCCAGCGCGGGGTGTCCGGGACCAGTGAACATCCGGACCGGCATCGACTGGTCGCCGGTCAGATCTGCCAGGTTCCTGATGCGTAGCGCTTCGGCAAGCTGGAGCAAGATGGGCAACCGCGGTTGCTGCTGAAGTCGTCCGCCCTCGACCGCCTTAAGCCAGGAGGAGGACTTCCCGATCTGCCCGGCCAGGACCTCACGGGTCATACCAAGCCGTTCCCGATGGAATCGGAGTCGGTCGCCGAAACTCATGGCCGTGCTACCGTCATTCATAAGCCCTGACCTTCCTGAAGCCTCGACAACTTCAGGCTAGAGCGCAGGGCTTTCTTCATGCGAGGGTCTGAAGGCGCGTTGTCGCTGAGACCCGCTTTACGTAACCCCCGTCTCTGGCCATACCGCCTCAACTGGTATTCCTGTCTACTGACCTGTGGGCACCTGTCTACCTCGACAGAGACAAACGCCTGGCCATATGAATGTCCACTTAGGTAAGACAGTGCGCATTTCGTGCGCAGAGATCTTGGGGAACGCTGACTGACACTGATCGATGGTGACAGGTAACTTGTTGCATCACTGCTGGTCAGACCCTAGATCACGTCTCTGGTCAGCAGCGTTACACACTCGACGTGATGGGTCATGGGGAAGGCGTCGAAGGCGCGGATATCGACCGTGGGGTAGCCGCGTTCGGCGAACCAGGCGAGGTCGCGGGCCAGGGTGGCCGGGTCGCAGGAGACGTAGACGATGCGGGCGGCGTCCAGGCCGGCGACGCGGTGGACGACCTCGCGGCCGAGCCCGGTGCGCGGCGGGTCGACCACGACCACGTCGGCCCGTTCGACCCCCAGCCTGTCGAGGGCGTCCTCCACCCGGCCGCGCTCGATGCGCGCCTGCGGGAGATCGCGCAGGTTGTGCCGGGCGTCCTGCACGGCTCGCGCGTCGAATTCGATGCCGAGGACGGCGCCCTCAGGCCCGACGGCCTCGGCGAGTCCCGCCGCGAACAGCCCGACCCCGCAGTAGAGGTCGAGCGCCCAGTCGCCCGGGCGCACCGCGGCGAACTCCAGCACCGCGTCGAGAAGCGTCGCCGGGGCCCCGGGGTGCACCTGCCAGAAGCCGCTGCCGGTGACCTGGAACTCACGGTCGCCGACCCGCTCGGTGAGCGCCGTACGGCCCCGTACCGCCCGTGCGTGCCCCCGGCCCTCGTCGACGAGGACGTAGGCGTCCGCGTCGAGATCGGGCACCGCGACCGTACGGTGGCCCTTCGGGGAGACGACGACGGCCCGCTCCCCCGTGGACGACGCGATCGCCTCCACGCTGGACGCGCCCCGCCAGTTCTTGCGCTCGACGCCCATGCGCTCGACCTCGGGGTGGGCGATCAGGCACGCGTCCACCGGCTCGATCTCGTGGGAGCGGTGGCGGCGCAGGCCGGGCACGCCGTCGGGGGTGACGGCGAACTGGACGCGAGTGCGCCAGCCCAGGCCGTTGGGAGAGCCCGGAAGCTCCTCGACGTCGACCTTCATCTCGATGCCCGCGAGCCGCTGAAGCTGCTCGGTGACGACCTCGGCCTTGAAGCGGCGCTGGGCGTCCAGAGTGGCGTGCTGCCAGTCGCAGCCGCCGCACCTTCCCGGCCCGGCGAACGGGCACGGCGGCGTGACCCGGTCGGGGGACGGGTCGAGGATCTCGACCGCGTCGGCCCGGAGGAAGCGCGTGGTCTCCTCGGTGACCTCGGCCAGGACGCGCTCGCCGGGAAGAGCGTGGCGGACGAAGACCACCCGGCCTTCGTGCCTGGCGACACACCATCCACCGTTGGCGACGCGCTCCACGTTCAGTTCGATCGGCACCTCGGTCCCCCCGCTCAACTTTTGACCTGGTCATCCTTACGTGCCACAGCGTACGGCCGGCGTACCGAGCCCGGGGCGAACGACTCCGGCCGGCCCCTGAGCCGGTCGGAGGACGCGAGCTGCCACGGCACGCTGGTGACCATCACTCCAGGCTGGAACAGCAGACGCCCCTTCAGCCGCAGCGCGCTCTGGTTGTGCAGCAGATGCTCCCACCAGTGGCCGACGACGTACTCGGGGATGAAGACGGTGACGACGTCGCGGGGAGAGCGGCGGCGCAGGCTCTTGACGTATTCGAGCACCGGGCGGGTGATCTCCCGGTAGGGCGAGTCGAGGATCTTCAGCGGCACCGGGATGCCCCGCTCCTCCCAGTCGCGCTGGAGCTGCCTGGCCTCGTCGCTGTCGACGCCGACGCTGATGGCCTCCAGCGTCGAGGGACGGGTGGCCCTGGCGTACGCGAGAGCCCGGAGCGTCGGCTTGTGGATCTTTGAGAGGAGCACGATGGCGTGGTTCCTGGCGGGGAGCATCGACTCGTCAGTCTGCGTGTCCTCCGGCACCACAAGCTCGGCGGCCACGTTGTCGTAGTGGCGCCTGATGCCGCGCATCATCACGAACAGCACGGCCATGGCGGCACAGGCGATCCAGGCGCCGTGGGTGAACTTCGTGATCAGCACCACGACCAGGACCAGGCCGGTCACCGTGGCGCCGAACGCGTTGATCACCCGCGACCGCTGCATCTGCGCGCGCTTCTTCGGGTCGGTCTCCGTGCGGAGCAGGCGGTTCCAGTGCCGGACCATGCCGACCTGGCTGATCGTGAACGACACGAACACGCCGACGATGTAGAGCTGGACCAGGCGGGTGGTCTCGGCGTGGAAGGCGTAGATCAGCAGCCCGGCCATGGTCGCGAGGATGACGATGCCGTTGCTGAAGGCCAGCCGGTCGCCGCGCGTGTGGAGCTGGCGCGGCAGGTAGCGGTTCTGGGCGAGCACCGACGCCAGCACCGGGAAGCCGTTGAAGGCGGTGTTCGCGGCCAGCACGAGGATCAGCGCCGTCATCGCCGTGATGACGTAGAAGGCCGGGGTGAAGTTGCTGAAGACGGTCTGCGCGACCTGGGCGATCACGGGACCGGGGTTGGGGACGATGTGGCCGGCCTTGTCGACGAGCTTGCTGCCCTGCGAGAGGTCGGCGAACTTGGCGTCGGTGATGAACGCCAGGGCGGTGATGCCGGCGAACATCGTCGCGGCCAGCACGCCCAGCGCCAGCAGGGTGTTGGCGGCGTTCTTGCCCTTGGGCTTCTTGAACGCCGGCACGCCGTTGCTGATGGCCTCCACGCCGGTCAGCGCGGCACAGCCGGAGGAGAACGCGCGCAGCAGCAGGAAGATCAGGGCGAAGCCGCCGATGCCGACGCTCTCGCCGGTGACCGTGTAGTCGGCCGAGGGAGCCTTCAGGTCGGCGCCGAGCGCGAGCCGCACGCCACCCCAGATCATCAGGCCGAACACGCTGATCATGAAGGCATAGGTGGGCACGGCGAACGCCAGGCCCGACTCCCTGATGCCCCGCAGGTTCAGCACGGTCAGCACGGCGACGATCGCCACCGCCGCGGCGACCTTGTGGTCGGCGAGGAGGGGGAGCGCCGCGCCGAGGTTCTCGACGCCGGAGGAGACCGAGACGGCCACGGTCAGCACGTAGTCGACCATGAGCGCGCTGGCGACTACCAGCCCGTAGTTCGACCCGAGGTTCTCGGTCGCGACCTCGAAGTCACCGCCGCCGCTGGTGTAGGCCCGGACGTTCTGCCGGTACGACGCGACCACCGTCAGCAGGATCACCACGACCGCGAGGGCGATCCAGGGAGTGAAGTGGTAGGCCGCGAGGCCGGCGATTCCGAGCGTGATCAGGATCTCCTGCGGGGCGTACGCCACCGATGACAGCGCGTCGCTGGCGAAAACCGGCAGCGCGATGCGCTTTGGCAGCAGCTGCTCGTGTGCCTGGGCACTTCGGAGCGCACGCCCCACGAGTAGTCGCTTGACCAGATCTGCAACCTTCACCACGAGTGACGATGCTAGTCCTCAGGTCCGGTGCACCTCACATGGCGCCGCCAGAACCGGCCATACTTGGCCTCGTAGCTGTATAAGGTCCAGGAGTTGCCGCCTCAAAGCCAACGGCGGGGGAGCATGCATATCGTCATCATGGGATGCGGCCGGGTCGGTTCGACCCTTGCCCACATCCTCGAGGACAGCGGCCACTCGGTCGCCATCATCGACAGAGACCCGCAGGCGTTCCGGAGGCTGCGAGCGGGCTTCCGCGGGCGCCGTGTCACCGGCATGGGCTTCGACCGGGATGTCCTGGAGGAGGCCGGCATCGAGTCCGCCGCCGCGTACGTCGCGGTGAGCAGCGGCGACAACTCGAACATCATCTCCGCGCGTGTCGCGCGCGAGACGTTCGGTGTCGACAACGTCGTCGCCCGCATCTACGACTCCCGGCGCGCCGAGGTCTACCAGCGGCTGGGCATCCCCACGGTGGCCACCGTGCGGTGGACGGCCGACCAGATCCTGCGGCGGGTGCTCCCCGAGGGCGCCGAGCCGCTCTGGCGCGACCCGACGGGCGTGGTCATACTGGCCGAGGTCGCCTACCACTCCGGCTGGATCGGCAGCCGCACCCGCACGCTGGAAGAGGCGTCGGGCGCCCGTGTCGCCTTCGTCAACCGCATGGGCGAGGCCCTGCTGCCCAAGGACGAGACGGTGCTCCAGGAGGGCGACATCCTCCACATGATCGCCGGTGACAACGACATGGACCGGATCAACAAGGTGCTGTCCGCGGCGCCCGAGGAGGAGTCCAACTGATGCGCGTCACGATCGCGGGCGCGGGGGCGGTCGGCCGGTCCATCGCCGCGGAGCTGCTGGAGAACGGCCACGAGGTCCTGCTCATCGACATCGACCCCAGGGCCATCAAGATCGACAGTGTGCCTCGGGCCGAGTGGCTGCTCGCCGACGCGTGCGAGATCTCGTCGCTCGACGAGGCCGGGCTCAACAACTGTCACGTGATGATCGCCGCCAGCGGCGACGACAAGGTCAACCTGGTCGTCTCGCTGCTGGCCAAGACCGAGTACGGCGTCCCGCGCGTGGTGGCCCGCATCAACCACCCGAAGAACGAGTGGCTGTTCAACGAGTCATGGGGCGTGGACGTCGCGGTCTCCACGCCGCGCCTGCTCTCGGCCCTGGTCGAGGAGGCGGTCAGCGTCGGCGACCTGGTCCGGCTGATGACCTTCCGGCAGGGCCAGGCCAACCTGGTGGAGCTCACGCTTCCTGAGGACGCCCCCGTGGTCGGCCAGCGGGCCGGTTCGGTGCCGTGGCCGCAGGATTCGGCCCTGGTGGCGATCCTCCGCGAGGGCCGGGTGCTGGTGCCCTCCGACGACGATCCGCTGGAGGCCGGCGACGAGCTGCTGTTCGTGGCCAGCCAGGAGGTCGAGGAGGAGCTCGCCCACCTTCTCGCCCCCCACTGAGACGACGGTCCAGCCGAAAGCGCCGGGGCACCCGTTGAGGGCCCCGGCGCCGCCGTTTCCGCCTCCCTGAGGCTGTACGGGCCCGTACCAGCTCAGGCGGGGTCGTACGGCTCAGGCAAAGGGTCGTTACAAGCTCAGACAGGTGGTACGGCTCAGACAGGGGTGTACGGGCTCAGGAGCCGGTGCCGGGCGTGCTCGGTGACATGGGGGTCCTCCCCCGGGCGAGCACCCAGACCATGGCGCCGAGCGCCGCGACCTGGACGGGCCAGCCCAGCGCGACTTTCGCCACCCCGAGGGCGGCGACCTGATCGGCCCAGTAGAGCGGCAGCTGCACGACCACCCGCAGCAGGCACGGCAGGATCAGCAGCCACGTCAGCCGCGAGCAGAGCCGGACGATGCCGGCGTCCTGCCGCCAGCCGGTCGGATCACCGGTCACCGAGCCGATGAGGAACCCCACGACCGGCCACCGGACGACGATGGACAGCACCATCACGGCGGCGTAGCCCCCGTTGTAGAGGATGCCGGGCAGGAAGACGTCCTTGGCATCGCCGGAGCGGCTCGCGAAGACCGCGCCGATGCCGATGCCGATGAGGCTGTTGATCACGAACTGCGGCGTGGACCGCTGCGCGAGCCGTACGACCAGGAGCAGCACGGCCACACCGATGCTGATCATCAGCGAGACCTTGAGCTGCTCGGTGACGATCCACGTGATGGTGAAGACCACTGTGGGGACGGCCGCCTCGATGATGCCCCGTACGCCGCCGAGCGCCTTGGCCAGCTGGGCACGGATGGCGCTCTCGACGGTGTCGTGCGCGGCCTCGTCCTGGATGGTCGTGCCCCCCGCGCTCACGGGCGCGCTCCCCGCGGGCGCGTCGCGCCCGCTCTCGTCGCGCCGTCTCGCCGCTGCATGATCATTGGTCTCCTCGTCTGGCGGAACCGTGGTCACTGGCCGCTCGCTGGGCGCAGCTCGTAGCGGGGGTTGAACATCACCTTGCGGCCGTCCTGGATGCTGACCAGGCCCTCGGCCCGCACCACGCGGCCCGGCTCGATGCCGACGATCTTGCGGCGGCCCAGCCAGACCAGGTCGACCACATCCGATCCGTCGTAGAGCTCGGCCTCCAGGGATGGAACGCCGCCCCGGGGCCGCAACGTCACCGTGCGGAGAGTGCCCGCCACGCAGAACCTCCTCCGCTGGCCGCACGAGGCGATCGGCGTCGCGCCGTAACGGTCGAGGTCCTCCTGGAGCTCCGCGGCCTCCAGCTCGGCCTGGCTGGTCGTCAGCCGCCGGAAGAAGCCGCGCAGCCCGCGTTTGACGGGCTCTGCCGTACTCATTTCTGGTTCAACTCCTCGGGAGCCCCATGCGATCCTGACCGCAGCTTACGTCAGCGAACCTCGGTGATCTCAGGCCCACGCTCGAACGGATTGAGGCCCGCCCTGCCCTCCTCGGTCGCCTGCTGCTCGACGGCCTGCCGGGCCTCGGCGGGCAGCCGCAGCTCGATCGGCTCTTTGGGGGCCATGGGCTGGTCTCCGCGCACCACGACGATGTCGCGGATGACGTCCTCCAGAACCTTGCCCGCCTCGGGATCGGCGATGGCTCGGCCGCTGAGGACGCCCCGCAGGAACCAGCGGGGACCGTCGACGCCGATGAACCGGACGGGCTGCTTGGCGCCGTCCTGCTGGATCTCGGCGGCGAGCTCGGGGCCGAAGGGGCCCTGGCGCTCCTCGCAGCTCCCGCCGGCGGCGGTCAGCTCACGGGTGAGCTCGGCGCGCACCTCCTCCCAGATGCCGCTCCTCTTCGGGGCCGCGAACGCGTGCACCTGGAGGGCGCTCTCGTTGACCAGCACGACGGCGCCGACGATCTGCTCTCCGGCGACGTTCAGCTGGACCTCGAACCCGGGGCCGATGGGCAGCCGCATGCCGCCCAGGTCGACCCGCTCGGTCTCGGGATGGGGCTCGTCGGCGTCCCACGGTCCCGACTCGCGGTCAGACACCGGCGCGTTCTCGGCGACCGGTGCCGACTCCTGTTCTTCCGCATGACGGCGGCGTCGGAACACTTCGTTCACACTCCTTATCGACTTATCGACCGGTGGAGCCGAACCCGCCGGCGCCGCGCGCCGACCCGGGGAGCCGCTCCACCTCGTAGAAAGCTGCCTTCTCCACCCGCTGGACGACGAGCTGGGCGATCCGGTCACCGCGCCTGAGCCGAACGACGTCCTTGGCGTCTGTGTTGAGCAACGTCACCCTGATCTCGCCCCGGTAGCCGGCGTCGACCGTGCCCGGCGCGTTGACGAGCGTGACGCCGAACTTGGCGGCGAGCCCGGAGCGCGGGTGCACGAAGGCGGCGTACCCGTCGGGCAGCGCGATCGCCACGCCGGTGCCCACCACGGCCCGCTCGCCCGGCAGCAGCTCGACGTCCTCGGCGGCGTGAAGGTCGGCTCCCGCGTCGCCCGGATGGGCGTACGACGGAAGCGGCAGCTCGGGGTCGAGTCGCTGGATCAGCACCTCGATCATGGATTCACCTCGTAGTCGTGGAGCCGCGCCGGGCTGACGGTGTGACCCGGCCCGCCGGGCCGCGGAACCCGGGCGTTCGCACCGGCGAACGGCCTTCCGGGCGCGCCGAGACGACCCTCAGCCTCAAGGTACGCCCTCGGAGGGACCGGGGCGGAACGGGTGTGCAACGAGTCACGAACCGAGACCTTACCCGCTGCGCTGCGGCGACATGTCCTCTCCCGCGCAGGGCGCCTGGTCGGCCGGCGGCTCGGGCTCCGGAGGGGGCTCGTGCGGCGCCGCGGGCGGCAGCTCCGGCGGATGCCTGCGGAGCTCGGGGAGCGCCCGGTAGACCACGGCCGCGACCGGCACCGCGATCGCCGCGCCCGCGATGCCGCCGAGGATGCCCCCGATGGCCAGCACCAGGATGATCGCGAGCGGGTGGAACTTCACGGCCCGCCCCACGATCAGGGGCTGGAGCACGTGGTTCTCCAGTTGCTGCTCGACCAGCAGGATGCCGATGAAGACCAGCGCGAACACCGGCCCCTTGGCCCCGAGCGTGACGAGCGCGGCCAGACCGCCGGCGAAGAAGATGCCGACGATCGGGATGAAGCTGGCGAAGAAGATCAGCACGGCGAGCGGCGCCCAGAGCGGCACGCCCATGCCGAACAGCACGATGCCGATGATCACGCCGTGGATCGCGGCGACGATGACGGTGCCGTGGATGTACTGCGACAGGGTGTGCCACGCGGCCCGGCCCGCCCGGTCGACGCGTGGAGCCTTGGAGCCGAAGCCCCGCAGGAACCACGCCCAGATGCGGTCGCCGTCCTTGAGCAGGAAGAACGTGATGAACAGCAGCAGGACGATGGAGGCGAGCACCTCGATGAAGACGGCCGCCGTCGACAGCAGGGTGCTGGTGATCTCGCTGCGCTGCTCGTTGATCTGCTTGGCGATCTCCCCCACCATGTCGGTGAGCTGGGCCTCCTTGAGGTGCAGCGGGCCGGTCAGCAGCCAGCCCTGCACGTCGCGTGCGGTCTTCTGGACCTGGTCGATCAGCCGGGGGAACTCGTCGTTCGCCCGGGTGCCGATGATGAAGCCGAGGCCGACGATGATGGCGAACGCCGACAGCATCGTGGTCCACGTCGCCCAGATGGGACGCAGGCCCGCCCGGCGCAGGCGGTCGGTGAGCGGGAACAGCAGGGCGGTCAGGAGCAGCGCGATCGCCACCGGCAGTGCCACGAAGCTGAGACGGACGATGATCTGGGCCGAGAAGTAGATCACCACGCCGATGACGATGAGGCGCCAGCTCCACGCCGCCATCACCGACAGGACCGGTGGCACGCTCCGCTCTTGGCTCTCCCGCTCCGCGATCACCTCTCCAGACTGGCACGTCAACCGGCCGAACGCGCACAGGTTACGGCCGGGTTCAAGTTCTGGTCTGCTTCCTCCACATTTCCCCGCCCGGCGATCTGTGCGCGCCTGCGGGGAAATGCGGGGAAGGTCTGACCCGGCGCTAGGCGGGGGCCGCCTCGGCGAGCGTGACCTGGACCCTCAGGTCGCCGTCCTGCGAAGAGAGGACGAACTCGTCCACGGCGCCCGCCGCGCACAGGTCGTCCTGCCCGTGGCGCACGAGCTCGATCGCCGAACCCGCCACGCTGAGCAGGGCCACCTCGGCGCGCATGGAGAGCCTGGCCGAGGACTTGGCCTTGCGGATCTCGCGGAGCACCTCAGAGACCGTCGGGAGGACCGCCGGGTCGCCGGAGGAGGCGAGCCCCGCGAGCTCGGAGCCCGGCCAGGGCGCGCGGTGGACCGATCCGGGCCGCCACCACGACCAGACCTCCTCGGTCACGAACGGCAGGAACGGCGCGAACAGCCGCAGCATCACGTCGAGCGCCTGCCGCAGCGCCGCCCGCGCCGAGTGCGCTCCCGCCTCCGACCCGTACGCGCGGGCCTTGACGAGCTCCAGGTAGTCGTCGCAGAACTCCCAGAAGAACCGCTCGGCGCCCTCCAGGGCCCGGGTGTAGTCGTAGGACTCGAACGCGGCCGTGGCGTCCTCCACGACCCCGGCGAGCCGTGCGAGCATCGACCTGTCGAGCGCCTGGGTGACCTCACCCTCGGCCTCGCCGAGGCCGAGCACGAACTTCGAGGCGTTGAGGATCTTGATGGCCAGGCGGCGGCCGACCTTGATCTGGCCGGTGTCGAAGGCCGTGTCCGTACCGGGACGTCCCCCGGCCGCCCAGTAGCGGACCGCGTCGGAGCCGTACTCCTGGAGCAGGCCCATGGGCGTGACCACGTTGCCCTTGGACTTGGACATCTTCTTGCGGTCGGGGTCCAGGATCCACCCGGAGATCGCCGCGTGCCGCCAGGGGGACACGCCGCTCTCCAGATGGGCCCTGACCACCGAGGAGAACAGCCAGGTGCGGATGATCTCGTGGGCCTGCGGCCGAAGGTCCATGGGGAACACCCGCCCGAACAGGCCGGGGTCACGCTCCCAGCCGCCGATGATCTGCGGTGACAGGGAGGACGTCGCCCAGGTGTCCATGACGTCGGGGTCGGCGGCGAAGCCGAAGGGCTTGCCCCGCTGGTCCTCGGCGTACCCGGGCGGCACGTCGCTGGACGGGTCGACGGGCAGCGCCTCCTCGCAGGCCGCGATGGGCGCGTCGTAGATCGGCTCCCCCGCGGAGTCCAGCGGGTACCAGATGGGGATGGGGACGCCGAAGAACCGCTGCCGGGAGATCAGCCAGTCGCCGGCGAGGCCCCGCACCCAGTTCTCGTAGCGGACGCGCATGTGCTCGGGGTGCCACGACAGCTCGCTGCCGCGCTCCAGCAGCGCCTGCCGCAGCTCGGGGTCACGCCCGCCGTTGCGGATGTACCACTGGCGGGTCGTGACGATCTCCAGCGGCCGGTCGCCCTTCTCGTAGAACTTGACCGGGCGGGAGATCTTCCTGGGCTCGCCCTCCACCTCGCCCGACTCCCCCAGCATCTCGACGATGCGCTCGCGTGCGCTGTGCGCGGTCTTGCCCGCCAGCTCGGCGTACGGCCCGGCTGGGACGCCCTCGGGGGGATCGGCCAGCAGGCGCCCGTCCCACCCGATGACCGGCCGGGTCGGCAGGTCGAGCTCGCGCCACCAGATGACGTCGGTGACGTCGCCGAAGGTGCAGATCATGGCGATGCCCGAGCCCTTGTCGCGCTCGGCGAGGTGGTGGGCGAGGACGGGCACGTGCACGCCGAAGATCGGGGTGCGCACGGTCTTGCCGAACAGCGGCTGGTAGCGCTCGTCGTCGGGATGGGCCACCAGGGCGACGCAGGCCGGGATCAGCTCGGGCCTGGTGGTCTCGATGTGGACGCCGTCGCTGAAATCGGTGCCCGGGACCCCGCCGAACCGGATGCGGTGGAACGCCCCCGGCCACTCGCGGTCCTCCAGCTCCGCCTGGGCGACGGCCGTGCGGAACGTGACGTCCCACAGGGTGGGGCCCTCCGCGACGTACGCCTCCCCGCGTGCCAGGTTGCGCAGGAACCCGCGCTGGGAGGCCGCGCGGGAGGTGTCGTCGATCGTCGCGTAGGTGAGCGACCAGTCGACCGAGAGCCCGAGATGACGCCAGAGCTCCTCGAAGGCCTTCTCGTCCTGCTGGGTGAGCCGCTCGCACAGCTCGATGAAGTTGCGCCGGGAGACGTTCACCTGGCGCTTGGGGTCGGGTTTCGCGGGGGGCTCGAACGCGGGGTCGTAGGGAAGGGAGGGGTCGCAGCGGACGCCGAAGTGGTTCTGCACACGCCGCTCGGTGGGCAGGCCGTTGTCGTCCCAGCCCATGGGGTAGAAGACCTCACGGCCGCGCATGCGCTGGAAGCGGGCGATCGTGTCGGTGTGGGTGTAGGAGAAGACATGGCCGACGTGCAGGGATCCGGAGACGGTGGGCGGGGGCGTGTCGATCGAATAGATCTCGTCCCGCGTCTTCGACCGGTCGAACCGGTAGGTGCCTTGGGCGTCCCAGCGGCCTGCCCATACCGACTCGAGCCCGTCGAGAGAGGGCTTGTCGGGAACGGTGGTATGGCGCAGTCGCTGTTCGGTCATGCCGCCTTATGGTATGGCGTCACAGTGCCGACCGGCACGAGAGACTAGGGTTCAGCTAGATCGACGAGGGGAGAAGTCATGGCCAAATCGAAGGACGTCGAGAAGCCAGACATGGCCTGGCGGCTCATCGGCGCGGTGGTGGCGCTCGGTGTTGGATACGGCGCCCGCAAGGCCATCGAGTTCGGCTGGCAGAAGACCACGGGCAAGAAGCCCCCGGCCGACCCCAACTCGCTGGAGACCGGCCTCGCCGAGGCGATCGGCTTCGCCGTGGTGCTGGGCGTCGGCATGGAGGTCGCCCGCATCGTGGCCACCCGCACCGCCCACAAGAGGTACCAGGCGTGGAAGGCCATCCCTGACAAGGTCGAGCGGGCCGTCAAGTCCTGACGCCGGGCTGACCTCCCGGGGCCGTTCCCGTGCCGTGCCGGCCACACTTTCGTGACCGGCAACGGCGGGGGCCGTACATGACCGCCGGGGGGGCGTACAGCCTTCGAACGAGTGTGCACCCTGCAGGCGGGCGTACAGCGTTCAGGCGGGCGTCGGCGTTCTGACGGAGTCGCCCTTCGAGCGGGGTGTCAGCGTTCGAGGGCGGCGAGGAAGTCCCCGGCCCACCTGTCCACGTCGTAGGTGGCCACCCGGCGGCGCATCGAGCGCATCCGGCGCGACAGCTCATGGGGGGTCGCCCGCATGGCGGCGACCATCTGCCGCTTGAGCCCCTCCACGTCCCACGGGTTGACGAGGAAGGCATGCTTGAGCTCGTCGGCCGCCCCGGCGAACTCGCTGAGCACCAGCGCGCCCCGCAGGTCGTGCCGGCAGGCGACGTACTCCTTGGCGACGAGATTCATGCCGTCGCGCAGCGGGGTCACCACCATGACGTCGGCCGCGCAGTACAGGGCGGCCAGCTCGTCGCGGTCGTAGGACTGGTGGAAGTAGTTCACCGGCGGGACGCCGAGCACGCCGTGCGTCCCGTTGATCCGCCCGACACGTAGCTCGATCTCGTCGCGCAGGTGGCGGTACTCCTCGACCCGTTCCCGGCTCGGCGTGGCGATCTGGACGAACACCGCCTCCCCCGGGCTGATGCTCTTGTCCGCGAGCAGCTCACCGAAGGCCTTCAGTCGCTGGCCGATGCCCTTGGTGTAGTCGAGCCGGTCGACGCCGAGCATGACGTGCTCGGGCTCGCCCAGCTCTGCGCGGATCTCCTTGGCGCGGGCGAGGATGTGCGGTTCGCGTACGAGGTTGTCCAGCTCGCCGAAGTCGACCGAGATGGGGAACGCCTCGGCGCGCACCGTGCGGTCACCGACGATGATCTCCGAGCGCTGGTTCTGCAGGCCCAGCTGGCGGCGGCAGAGCCTGATGAAGTTGGAGGCTCCGCCGGGCCGCTGGAAGCCGACCAGGTCGGCGCCGAGCAGGCCTTCCAGGATCTCGCGCCGCCACGGGAGCTGCCAGAACAGCTCGGCGGGCGGGAAGGGGATGTGGAGGAAGAATCCGATCTTCAGGTCGGGGCGCAGCGCCCTCAGCATCGAGGGGACGAGCTGGAGCTGGTAGTCCTGCACCCACACGACGGCGTTCTCGGCGGCGATGTCGGCGGCGGCCCGCGCGAACCGCTCGTTGACCGCGCGGTAGGCGTCCCAGAGCACCCGGGAGTAGATCGGCGTGGCGACCACGTCGTGGTAGAGGGGCCACAGGGTCGCGTTGGAGAAGCCCTCGTAGTAGAGCTCGACCTCGTTGGCGGAGAGGGGTACGGGGATGAGGTTCATGCCGTCGTGCTCGAAGGGCTTGAGCTCCTCGCCGGGAGCTCCGTGCCAGCCCAGCCACGCGCCGTCACGGCGCTGCATCACGGGCGCGATCGCCGTCACCAGCCCTCCGGGGCTGCGCCGCCATGACGCTGTGCCGTCCGTGATGGTCCTGTCCACAGGCAACCGGTTCGCGACGATCAGGAATGAGCTGCGCACACGTCCTCCCTCGTGATCGGTTTAGGACCACCTTACGAAATCGGACGCAGCGCTCTGTACAGGGCCTCCGGCTACGGAGTAGGCGTGTTTCCGGCTTGGCGCCACCGAACCGGACAAATCACCCATCGGATGTGAGGGAAGGGGAGGGAGAGACTCAAGGGGGTGGCGGTAGTGCACGCTGCCGGCGCAGGTCGGCGCGCACCGTCTCTGACAGCCGCTTGGTCGCGAGCCTGTTGAGCGCGCCTCCGGCGACGGCGCCGGTCAGGAACGGGCCCAACGTGGTCAGATGCCGGCCCATCGTGCGCAGCAGCCGCTTGCGTAGCCCCGCCTTCGCCGCGGCTCCGAGGGCGAGCTGCACCGAGGCCGGTGACAGCGGGTCGACGCCGCGCTGCTTGGACCAGGCGACCGTGAAGGCCATGGCCCGCTGGCTTCCCGAGCCCTGCACCTGAACCCCGTACACCTCGTGCAGCTCGGCGAGGAGCTTGACCTCGATCGCGGCGACCACGAGGGTCTCGGCCACGAGCTGGGCGGGCGCGGAGAGCAGGAGCGGCGGCGCCGCGAACTCCGCGGCCGCCAGGGCTCCGCCGATCGCCCCGACCGCCATCGTGGCCTTGCTGGCGGTGCGGACGAGATCGTCGGCGAGCTGCTCGCCGGTGAGGCCGTAGTGATGCTCCTGCAGTGCCTCGAGATCCCTGATAGGGAGGCGGGGCGCTATGGAGGCGAAGACGTCCGCGAGCCAGCGGCCCCGGCCGGCGCCGGACCCGCGCGCCTTCTTCCTGGCGGTGACCAGCGCCGAGCTGAGGCGGCCGAGCAGCCTACGCCGCTCGGCCCCGTCCATGTCACCCGCCTCGGACAGCTTCCCGACGAGCTCGGCCACCTCAGCGTTGGCGTCGGTCGCCGACCCGGGCAACGCGGGCCGCCCGGGCTGGTCCTGCGATGATCGATCCGCTCCTGATGTCACGGACCCTCCCAGAGTCTCAGGCGGCACATTCGCGGCAGATCTGCTGCCCGCCCTTGTCAGAGGCGAGCTGACTGCGGTGATGCACCAGGAAGCAGCGCGAGCATGTGAACTCGTCCGCCTGCCTGGGAATCACCCGGAGCGACAGCTCCTCGTTCGACAGATCCGCACCAGGCAGCTCGAGCGACTCGGCGAGATCCGTCTCGTCGATGTCGATGCTCCCAGAGGACTTGTCGGTCCGACGAGCCTGCAGCTCCTGGAGGCTGTCCTCACTCAAGTCGTCGTCGGTCTTGCGCGGGCTGTCGTAATCGGTGGCCATTTGCGTATTCATCCCCCTCATCTATGGCTTGCGCGTCGCGCGTCGCGCGTCTGTAACGTCTGGGCGGTCCATCTTGTGCCCGTATCTCTCGGGGAATTTTGCAATCGGTACCCCGTCAGAACGGTCGATGAACCTCCTAACACGTGAGGGCCTTGCCGCCTTCGCCACCCAGTTAGCCAAATATGGCGAAAACCTAAGCATTGGCGGACAGGACCCATCGTGTTCGACGGCACATCCAACCACATGTCTGGCGTGAACGAGACGCCCCCCGCCGTATCAACCCGCCGGAAGTCGCACCGTCATCACGAGCCCCCCGCCTTCCCGTGGAACCGCCTTCACGATCCCCTGATGGGCGCGGACCACCGCGCGCACGATGGACAGCCCGAGCCCCGCGCCGCGCGCCGATTCCACGCGGTCGGAGTTGAGGCGCCTGAACGGTTCGAACAGGTCGTCCACCTCGTACGCGGGGACGTGCGGCCCAGTGTTGGCCACCTGAACAACGGGAGTGCCGTCCACCATTCCCGTGCGCAGCCAAACCTCACCGGACTCGGGAAGGTTGTGCTTGATCGCATTCTCCACGAGGTTGGCCACCAGTCGCTCCACCAGTACCGGATCCCCCATTGTGGGGGCGGGACGAAGGTCGGTGTGCACGGTGACCTTCGTCTCCTCGGCGAAGGAGGCGTGCTGCTCGACCACCGCCTCCCCGACGTCGCGGAGGTCGACGGGCTTGCGCACCGCCAGCTCGCGTTCGCTGCGGGCGAGCAGCAGCAGGCCCTCGATCAGGTGCTCGTTCCTGGCGTTGGTGCCGAGGAGCGTGCGGCCGAGCACCCTCAGGTCATCGGAGGCCTGGGGGTCGCCCAGGGCGACCTCCAGCACGGTGCGGTTGATCGCCAGCGGGGTGCGCAGCTCGTGGGAGGCGTTGTCGACGAACCGCCGCTGCGCGTCGAAGGCACGGTTGAGGCGGGTGAGCATGGCGTCGAAGGTGTCGGCCAGCTCCTTGATCTCGTCGTCGGGGCCCTGCAGGTCGATGCGCTCGTGGGCGAGCGAGGTCTCCGACAGCCGCCGGGCCGTGGTGGTCATCTTCTGGATCGGACGCAGCGCCCGGTCGGCGACGAAGTACCCGAACAGCAGGGCCAGGATGCCCACCCCGCCCAGCGCGAGCAGCGACCGGGCCAGCAGCTGGGCGCGCGCCGCGGCGATGGTGTCGTGCCGGAACGCGTCCCACCTGTCCTGGATCAAGCCCACGACCCCGGCGGGGAGGTCGTCGAGGTTGAACGGCAAGGGAGGCCACGAGTCGTAGATGGCCTTGCCGACGAAGGAGTAGATCACGAAGACCAGGAGCGCCCCGGCCGCGAAGAACAGCGCGCCGTAGGTGAGCGTCAGCCGTACCCGGATGCTCATGCGCCCGGACACCTGCCGCACCCGCGCGATCAGGTCGTGCGTGACGGGGGCCGGCGCGATGGGAGGCGGGCCGTCCCAGGCGGGCGGCCCGCTCGGCGGCGGTGGCGGCGCCTTCGGCCGGAACAGCCTGCGCGAGCTCTCCACCGTGGGCTGGTCGCTCGTGTGGGTGCTCGCCGGCGCTCTCGGAGCGCTCGATCCGATCACGGCCCGGGGGCTCGGGGGTGGCGTTAAACCGGTCGCGCCCCGTGACCCGGACGAGCCCCGTGAGCCGGGCACGCCACCTGGGCCGGTGAGCTCTTCCGCCTCCTCCGCGGGAGCGGAGGTGTCAGGTGGAACGATCATCGGCTGGGGCGAGGAGAAGGTCGGCCGCCCGGCCGCCCGGTCGCGTTCCGCGCTCACAGCTTGTATCCCACTCCCGGCACGGTCTCGATCACCGCCGGGTCGCCCAGCTTCTTGCGCAGGGTCATCATCGTGACCCTGACCACGTTGGTGAACGGGTCGATGTTCTCGTCCCACGCCTTGTCAAGCAGGTCCTCCTGGCTGACCACGGCCCCCTCGGCGCGCATCAGCTCCTCAAGGACGGCGAACTCCTTCTTGGTGAGCGCGATCTCGTTGTCCTCCCTGGTCACCAGGCGCTTGCCGGGGTCGAGGCGGATGCCCGCGCGCTCCAGCACCGGCGGCAGCGCCGGGGCCGACCGGCGGCCGAGCGCCCGCACGCGCGCCACGAGCTCCATGAAGGCGAACGGCTTGGCGAGGTAGTCGTCGGCGCCCAGCTCCAGGCCCTCGACCTTGTCGTCCACCTCGCCCGAGGCGGTCAGCATCAGGATGCGCGTGGCCGTGCGCTGGGCCACGAGCCGCCGGCAGACCTCGTCACCGTGGATCTTCGGCAGGTCGCGGTCGAGCACGACGACGTCGTAGTCGATGTACCCCGTGCGTTCCAGCGCTCCCGCGCCGTCGTAGGCCACGTCCACGGCCATCGCCTCGCGGCGGAGCCCCGTCGCGATCGCGTCCGCGAGCACCCGCTCGTCTTCCACCACAAGCACCCGCACGACCCCTGGCACCTCCTGTAGTTAACGGCCCCCGCCATGCGCGTCGCGCATGCCCAGGCAGTACAGCTCGCAGGCTCATTGTTGCCACATTTGGCTTAAGCGCATGGTAAGCACTCGCCGGCAGTGCGGCGGACCGGTGACACAAAGCACACTGCGGACATCCGGCGCTCGTGGTTTAAGACAGACAGCGGGGTGGGTAGACCCGCAAGACCCACTTCAACGGCCGGGGAAGATTCTGTGCTCTCCCCAGGCTGTGCGTGGCACGACTGCTCCTTCGCCCCTCGAGAAAGAAGGTGAGATGGGCGAGTTCACCACCACGATCGAAAATCGGCTCGACCAGGCCTACAAGGGTCTCCAGGAGGCGCGCACGACCGGCGACGACTTCCTCGCCGACACCCTCTCCGCGGAGATAGAGGATCTACGCCGGATCGCCGACGACAACGGTGTCTCCATCCAGCACTGCTGAAGCTCCTCCAGACGACAACCAGGGGCCCACCCGTCCGACGGGTGGGCCCCTCGTCATGTTCGCTCCGGCCGGCGATGCCGGCATCACGCCATGGGTCGCCGGCGGCCCTAGGCGTCACGCTCCGGGTCGAGAGGCGCCAGGAGGTCCTGTAGCTCCTCGAACAGGCCCGGCGTCGCGCACACCGTCATGCCGGGGTTGTACGGCCGGCCGCGCAGCCCGCCGATCATCGCCCCCGCCTCCACCGCGATCAGGCCGCCCGCCGCGAAGTCCCAGTACTGCGGGCCCCGCTCGTAGTAGCCGTCCACCCGCCCGGCCGCGACCGAGCAGAGATCGGACGCGCAGGACCCGCCCCTGCGGATGTCGCGCACCTTGGGCAGCACGTGCGTGAGCACCTCCGCCTGCACGGCCCGCCGTCCGGGCTGGTAGCCGAACCCGGTGGCGATCAGTGCCTGGGACAGGGGCACGGCCTCGTTGCAGCGCAGCGGCATGGCCGGGAGGCCCGCCCGCAGCAGCTCAGCCCCGCCGCCCTTCCTCGCGGCGAACAGCTCACCGCGGGGCACCACGTTGACCACGCCCGCGACGACCTCGCCGTCGACCTCCACGGCGATGCTCACCGCCCAGTCGGGCAGGCCGTACATGAAGTTGACGGTCCCGTCGATGGGGTCGACGATCCAGCGGACGCGCCCCTCTCCGGTGACCTCGCCGCCGGTCTCGCCGCCCTCCTCGCCGAGGATCGCGTCGCCGGGCCTGGCGGCCCTGACGCGGTCCCTGATCAGCTCCTCCGAGGCCCGGTCGAGCGCGGTGACCACGTCGGTCATGCTGGACTTGGTCTCCACCGCCTCCGGGCGGGCCGGGCGCTTGGCGATCAGCATGTCCCCCGCCTCGCGGGCGATGCCGACCGCCAGGTCCAGGAAGTCGGTCATCCCAGCGACTCCGGGCGCTTCCACTCCTCGCCGAGGACGTGCTGCGCCAAAAAGGCCAAAACCGTCTCGTACCAGGTGATCACATTGCCCGGCTTGAGGATCCAGTGGTTCTCATCCGGGAAGTAGAGGAACTTGGACTCGACAGACGATCTGCGCAGGTCCCACCAGAGCCGCAGGGCCTCGCCGATCGGCACGCGGTAGTCCTTGTCGCCGTGGATGACGAGCATGGGCGTCCTGATCTCGTCGAGCGAGTGGTGGGGCGACAGCAGGCGGTAGCGGTCGGCACCTGGCTTTCCGAACTCCCGCTGCCAGTACAGCGCGGAGTCGGTGGTCCCGGCGAACTGGTCGAGGTTCCACAGGGACGCGTGGGTGACGACCGCCCTGAACCGGTCGGTGTGCCCGGCGACCCAGTTGGCCATGTAGCCGCCGAACGAGCCGCCCATGACGCCGGTGCGCTCGGCGTCGATGTCGGGCCGGGCGACGCACGCGTCGGTGATCGCCATCAGGTCGGCGTGCGTGCGGGGGCCCCAGTCGCCCCAGCCCCGCTGGATCATCTCCTGGCCGTAGCCGGTGGACAGGCACGGGTCCGGCATGAGGACGGCGTAGCCGTGCTCGGCCATGATCCAGGGGTTCCACCGCCACGACCAGTCGGTCCAGCTCGCCAGCGGCCCGCCGTGGATCCACAGCAGCAGCGGGGCCGGATTGCCCGCCGAGGCGCCGGGGGGCAGCACGAGCCAGCCTCTGATCTCCACGCCGTCGTCGGCGACGGCGGTCACCTCGGTCAGGGTTCCCGGGATCTCGATCGCGGGCGCCGGCGAGGGCAGCTCGGTGACCTCGCCGCCTTCGAGGGCGATCCGCACCGGTACGGCGGGGCCCGCCACCGAACTGCGCAGCGCGTACAGGTAGCGGCCGTCGGGCGAGGGGCATGGTTCGAGGAAGGCCTCGTCGCCCGGCGTCAGCCGCACCTGGTCGCCCGTGAGGCCGACCTGGAAGATCGGGCGGCGGCCACGGTCGTCCGCCACGACGTACACCGACCCGGAGTCGACCGCCCACACGGTCGCCGACGGGGCGAGATCGGTGGTGAGCGCGGAACCCTCACCGGTGGCGAGGTCGGCGATCCACAGCGAGAACTCGACGGCCCGCTCCTCGCCGGCATGCAGCTCACGCCAGCAGGCGACCTTGGTACCGTCCGGGGAGATCTTCACCGGGCCCGAGAAGTCGTGCTCGTCGGAGGAGGCGAGGACGCGCCGCTCCCCCGTCGCGGCGTCGATCGCCACCAGATCGGTGCGCGCCCGCCCGGCGGGCAGCGGCACCCTCCAGGTGGTGACGACCGTCGAGCCGTCGGGGGTGACCGCGAACGCCGCCTCGGCCAGGGCCCCTCCCGGCTCCGGGGTCAGGTCGCGGGGCTCGGCGAGGCCGGGCAGCACGGCGGCGAACAGCCGCGTGCGGCCGGGGCCGAGATCATGGTCCCAGTAGCGGATCGGGTATCCCTCGTGGAGGATCGCGCTGGTCCCGCTCTCCTTCCTGGACTTGCGCCGGTCCGCCTCGGTGTCCAGGTCGCCGGGGAGCACGTCGGCGCCGAAGACCACCGTGGGGCCGCCCACTTCGAGCCCTCCGATGCCTCCTGGCCTCTCCGCCAGCCTGCGGGCCTCCCCGCCCCTGGCCGGGAGCACCCACAGCGCGGGAACCTCGTCCTCGGGCTGGTCCTTCACCGTGGGGTCGGGGCGCCGCGACACGAACAGCAGGTCGCCGTCCGGGGTGAACTCGGCGCCGGTCTCGCCCTTGGCCGAACGGGTCAGGCGGTGCGGCTCGCCCCCGGGCTCGGTGGGCACCTCCCAGATCGAGGTGCCGTACGACTTCCCGTCGGGGTTGAGCGACTGGACGACGGAGACCAACCGGGACCCGTCCGGAGAGAGCCGCAGCGACAACAGGCGCGGCACGCCGACAAATTCGCGAATGTCCTTAAAGAGGCTCACTTCTCCGAACCTACCCCCACCCGCTCCCCCGCCCCTAGACCTCGTCGTCCCGGAGATGGGGTTGGATGGTGGCATGGCACGTTACGACGCGTTGCTGGTCGTCTCCTTCGGCGGCCCCGAGAAGCCCGAAGACGTGATGCCGTTCCTTTCGAACGTCGTCCGGGGCAGAGGAGTGCCCCACGAGCGCCTTCTGGAGGTCGAGGCCCACTACCAGGGCGTCGGCGGGGTGAGCCCGATCAACGGGCAGTGCCGCGACCTGATCACGGCCCTGCGGCCCGAGGTCGACCTCCCGATCTACTGGGGCAACCGCAACTGGCATCCCTTCCTGGCCGACACGCTCCGGAAGATGGCCGCCGACGGCGTCACGCGGGCGGCGGCGTTCATCACCGCGGCCTACAGCTCCTATTCGAGCTGCAGGCAATATCTGGACGACATCGCCCAGGCGCAGGCGGAGGTGCCCGGCGCGCCCGAGATCGTGCGGCTGCGCCACTACTTCGACCATCCCGGCTTCATCGCCGCCATGGCCGACCACACCCGCGAGGCGCTCGACCGGCTCCCCGAGGAGCACCGCGACGATGCCCGGCTGGTGTTCACCGCCCACAGCATCCCGACGTCCATGGCCGCGTCCTCGGGGCCGTCCGGCGGGGCCTACGAGGCCCAGCTCCGCGCCGCCGCCTCGCTGGTGGCGGGCGAGCGGCCGTGGGACCTCGTGTGGCAGAGCCGCAGCGGGCCGCCGCGGGTCCCGTGGCTGGAGCCCGACGTGTGCGACCATCTGGCGGCGCTGCACACGGCCGGCACCCAGGCGGTGGTGCTGGTGCCCATCGGGTTCGTCTCCGACCACATGGAGGTCGTCTACGACCTCGACACCGAGGCGGCGGGCGTCGCCCGCGAGCTGGGCATGCACCTCACCCGGGCCGCCACCGCGGGCACCCATCCGCGGTTCGTGTCCATGGTCCGCGAGCTGCTCGACGAGCCCGAGCCGCTGCTGCCCTGCGCCTCCGCCACCTGCTGCCCGGCGCCCCGGCGGCGCCCTCAGGCGTAGGCGCGGGCGTAGGAGCCGGCGATGCCGAGCACCTTGTCCACGTAGTCCCACGAGTGGTTGTAGCGGAAGACCGCCGAGCGGAGCTTCGTGCCGCCGAGGCCGCCGCCGTTGGCGCACAGGTAGCGCGCGGCGGACGGCACCGCGTCGTACGGGCTCCAGATGTCCGCCTTGCCGTCCCCGTCGCCGTCGACCCCGTACGCCTTCCAGGTGGCCGGCATGAACTGCATCGGGCCGAGCGCGCCCGCCGACGAGGGGCCGTTGTTGCGCCCGTGGCCGCTCTCGACCTGCCCGATCGCAGCGAGCACGGTCCATGACAGGCCGGGGCAGACGCCGGAGGAGAGCTTGTAGAGGTCGAGATAGCTGCCGGGCCGTCCGACGAGGGCCGTGCCCGGGCGCCCGGCCACCGGCGGCAGGGTGGTGCTCGGCCGGGCGACCGGCGTGGGCGCGGTCACCGCGCGGCGCGCGCCGATCACCACGACCTGCGCGCCCGAGCCCAGCAGCCGCTTGATCCGGGAGCCCACGGAGGCCGCCTTGCTCGCGGGGGTGTGGACGAGGATGGCCACGCCTGGGACCAGGCCGAGGCCGCGGCCGACCTCCTTGGTGACCAGCCCGTCGACGCCCGGCAGGCCGAACGGCGCGGACGCGGCGACCCTGAGCCGGGAGCCGCCGCCCGCCTCGTACTCGCCGCCGAGCTTCAGCATGTACCGCCCGGCGGTCCTGGACTCGGCGATGAACTCGCCGCGCTCCAGCGCGTCCCACACCTCGGGCTGGCCGGCGACGGCCGTGGGCGCCCACGGGCGGTACTCCGCCGGGTCGACGGCGAGGAGGTTGAGCGTCGCGGCCGAGAAGCGGACCGCTCCACCGTCGGCCACGGCCATGTTCGTCACGCCCCGCAGGGCGGCGATCTCGCGCAGCGCCGTCTCGCTGACCTTCTCGCGCGCGACGGCGATCAGCCGGGGCGGCGTGGGGCCCGTGGGAGCGCTCGCCTGCGGGGAAAGCGCCTGGGACGGGGAGGGGGACGGCGCCGAGGCCAGGACCGGGAACGGGGACACCGGGGCGGTGAGGTCGCGGACGTCCGCCGCGGGTGTGCCCTCCGCGCCGTACGGGTCGCCGGCCGCGTCGTGGAGGATCAGGAACGCGCTGCCGGCCAGCACTCCGAGTGCGGTGATGAGGGCGAGCCCCGCCAAGACGGCGCGCGGCGGCACGCGCCGGGGACGATGGGACACTTGACCCACGTTAAACCCACGAATCCTGTTTCGTGTACGTTGCCCAAAAATCACTTGCCGCGTCCGCGAATGGTGCGCAAGGGTACAAAGAGCTAGTTCGACGCGCACCGGGGGTGCGCGAAAGGGGCGAGATCGTGGTCGGGCCGTATCGAGGGCTCTTCAGCATGCCCGGCACCAAAGGCTTCGTCATCGCCGGTTTCGTCGGGCGTATGCCGATGTCGATGCTCGGGATCGGCATCGTCCTTCTCATCTCGGCCCTCACCGGCTCGTACGCGACCGCCGGAGCGATCTCGGCGACCGTCGCCGTCGCCTACGCGGTAGCCGCCCCGCTCTCGGGACGGCTCGTGGACAGGTTGGGCCAGTCAAGAGTACTCATCCCGTTCGTCGTCCTGCACGGCGCCGCGCTGGTGACGATGATGCTCTGCGCGGAGTACGGGGCCCCCATCTGGACGCTGTTCGCCACGGGAGTGGTGGTCGGAGGGGCCGCCACCTCGCTGGGCTCGATGGTCCGTGCCCGCTGGTCGCACATGCTGGGCGGGTCGGCCCGGCTCCACACGGCCTTCTCCTTCGAGTCCGTTGCCGACGAGTTGATCTTCGTCGCCGGACCGGCGCTGGTCACCGGCCTCACCACCCTGGTCAACCTCTACGCCGGGCTGATCCTCGCGCTGGTCTGCACGATCATCGGGACCGTCGCCTTCGCGCTCCAGCGGCGGACCGAGCCGCCCGCGCGGCCGGGCGCGTCGCAGTCGGGCAGCCCCATCACGATCCCGGGCGTCGCGCTGCTGTCGTGCGTGTTCCTGGCGATGGGCGCGGTGTTCGGCTCGGTCGACCTGATCACGGTGGCGTTCGCGGAGGACAACGGGACCAAGGCCGCCTCGGGGCTGCTGCTCGGCTCCTTCGCCGGCGGGAGCATGGTGTCCGGGCTGTGGTACGGCTTCCGCCAGTGGCGGATCTCGCTGCGCCACCGGTTCGTCCGGGGCCTCGGGGTGTTCGCCGTCGGGCTGACCCCCATCCTGATCATCGGCGACACGAGGATCATGGCCATCGCCCTCTTCTTCGCCGGACTGGCCATCTCGCCCACGATCATCACGGGCTACGCGCTCATCGAGCGGCTGGTTCCCAGCCACCTGCTCACCGAGGGGATGTCCTGGATCTCCACCGCGGTGGGATTCGGCGTGGCGATCGGCGCCTGGGCAGGCGGGCGGCTGACCGACTCGTTCGGCGCGTCCAACTCCTACGCCTTCTCGTTCGTGGCGGCGCTGCTGGCCGTGGGGATCGGCGTCAGCGGCAACACCCTGCTCCGTACTCCCGAGATCGGCTCGGCGGAGGCCCGATCCACGGCGGCGTGAACCCGCATTACATGAGCTTTGTTCATGTCTCTGGTCAGACGCGTGGTTCGTGATTATCGTGCTCCACCATGAACGCCGTCTTCCGGAACTGGGCGGGCAACCAGTCCATCACGCCCGCCGAGGTACGCGCCCCCGCCTCAGCCGATGAGGTGGCGCGAGCCGTACGCGACGCCGCCGCAGGCGGGATGCGGGTGCGCATGGCGGGCACCGGGCACTCCTTCACCGGGGTGGCCCTCACCGACGGCATCCTGCTGCGGCCGGAGGCGCTGACCGGCGTCCAGGAGGCCGGCGAGGACCGGGTGCGGGTCGCGGCGGGCACGCCGCTGCGCGTGCTCAACGAGGAGCTGGACCGGCGCGGGCTGGCGCTCGCCAACATGGGCGACATCACCGACCAGACCGTGGCGGGCGCGATCCAGACCGGCACCCACGGCACCGGCCGGGAGATCGGCGGGCTCGCCGACCAGGTCGCCGAGCTGGAGATGGTCCTCGCCGACGGATCGGTCGCCACCGTGTCGGAAGGCGACCTGTTCGACGCCGCCCGGGTCGGCCTCGGCGCGCTCGGGATCCTCACGGCAGTGACCTTCAGGGTCGAGCCGGCGTTCCTGCTGCGCAATGTCAGGCGACCGATGACGCTCAGCGAGATCCTGTCCTCCCTGGACGAGATCACCGGCGAGAACGAGCACCTGGACTTCTTCTGGCTGCCCCACACCGACACCTGCCTGACCAAGCGCAACAACCGGTCGGCGGGCCCGGCGGCGCCGCCGGGCGCCTTCAGGCACTGGCTCGACAACGTCTTCCTGGAGAACACCCTCTTCGGCGCCCTGTGCGGGGTCGGGCGGCGGTTCCCCGGGGCCATCCCCACGCTGAACGGGATCTCCGCGAGCGCGCTCACCTCCTCCGCCTACACCGACAAGGCGTACAAGGTCTTCACCAGCGTGCGGAACGTGCGGTTCCTGGAGATGGAGTACGCCATCCCGCGCGAGCACCTGGGCCAGGCGCTGCGCGAGACGCGCGACCTGCTCGAACTGAGGGACTGGCGGATCACCTTCCCGATCGAGGTGCGGGTCACCCCGCCCAGCGACGCGTGGCTGTCCACCGCCTACGGCAGGGACTCCGCGTACATCGCCTGCCACATCTACCGCCCCACCCCCAACCCGGCCTACTTCGAGGGGGTCGAGGAGATCATGACCCGCCTCTCGGGACGGCCGCACTGGGGAAAGCTGCACACCCGCGACGCGGCCTACCTGTCGGCCGTCTACCCGAGGTTCGACGACTTCGTGGCGCTGCGCGACGAGCTGGACCCCCACCGCCTGTTCTCCAACGACTACCTGGACGTGGTGCTGGGCTGACCGGTGGCGCCCTGCCCGTCCCCCTGGTCCTCCGTACCGGAGTCCTGGGCCGGCGGCGCGCTTCCCTCGGGCGACGCCGGGGACGACGGGGTGGAGGGCTGCCCGGTCTCCGCCGTGGTGGGCCCGGCCTCCCGGGACGCGCTCGCGCCCGCCTTCGGGGAGGGGCTGGATCCGGAGACTCCCGCCGAGGTCGAGGGGGTGGGAACGGGCGGTCGCGGCTCGTCCACCTGCCCGCCCCAGCTCGTCCCCGACCCGCCCTGCCCGTGGACGGTGGCGGCCAGGGGCTTGCCGCTGAGCAGCTCGAACGCCAGGATCCCGCCCATGGCCAGCGCGAAGGTGGCGACCGTCGCGACGACCAGCGTGACCCAGAGCGGGCCCGGCATGCCCTCTCGCCTCAGCGGTGGCGCCTGCGCCGCGGCGGCGTCCCGCGGAGCCGTCTCGCCGGCGGGGGGCGGCAGCTCCGAGGGGCCGTGGTCGCGGACCGTCGCGTGGACCGCCGTGGCCAGCCCGTCCTCCCCCGGGCGGGCGAGGGCCGCCTCCTCCGCCTCCTCCTCCAGCGCCTGCTTCTCCTGCTGCCCGGTGATCAGCCCGTGCGCCTCCTTGAGGCGGTCGCGGGTGCGCTTGAGGTAGTGCGTGTAGACGGCGTTCCCGACCGTGGTCGCCGCGCTGGCCACGGCAGCGCCGATGATCGTGCCGGTGACTCCTAAGAACGACGCCGCGACGGCCGCCGTGGCCGCCGCGAGGGCGCTGCCCGCGATCTGCGGAGCGCTGAGGTCCAAGCCTTCCTTGCCGCCCATCCCTGAGATCAGTCCCCTCTGTGCGGTGGCGGTGGTCCGGCACGTTCTGGGGCGTCCCGCCATCCCCTGTGCCGCCACCTGGCAGGAGGAACGGGACGCTGCCGCCTCACTTCTATCCGGGATGTGGGGGTATGAACATCTTTTACGGTTTCCACCGGTCGCGGGCGTTCAGCGGCGCGGCCGTACCGCGACGGAGATCATTTTCCGGACGCCGGCCGCCTCCCCGGGCTTGGCGGGGAGGCCGTCGCGACGTCGCAGGTCCGGGCCTTTCTCATGCCTCTTGGCGGAAGTCGAAGGCGGCGGCGGGCGCGATTCGCGAGAATCCGTGCAGGACGCCTAACCCGTTTGCTGCATATCGACCAGCCGATAGATAGGGTGAAAGCGACATATATAACCGCCTCTCATCGCTTCCCGTGCCTCTGAGGAAGGCGATGTTCGGACATGCCGGGTACGGTGCTGGCAGGTAACCGGCTCACGCGAGAGACTCAAGGGTCCGGGGGAAGATTGAGCACGACGACGAAGGGACTCGCATGCAGGAGCTCCGACTCGTCGCGGTGAGCGAGGACGGAACATACCTTGTGCTGGCCACGGCCGGCAGGGGTACACGGTTCACGCTTCCCGTCGACGAACGGCTCCGAGCGGCGGTCCGCGGCAACTTCTCCCGTCTCGGCCAGTACGAGATCGAAGTGGAGAGTCCGTTGCGCCCCAAGGAGATCCAGGCCCGCATCCGTGCGGGGGAGACCGCGGAGGAGATCGCCGCCACCGCAGGCATCCCCGTGGAGCGTGTCCGCTGGTTCGAGGGACCCGTCCTGCAGGAACGCGAGTACACCGCGCAACAGGCGCAGCGTGTCGCCGTGCGCCTGCCCGGGGAGTCCACTCCGGGGCCGACCCTCGGTGAGCTGGTGACCGAGCGGCTGAGCCGCCGCGGCGTCCCCAGCGACGAGATCGACTGGGACTCCTGCAAGCGTGACGACGGCCTCTGGCGCATCAAGCTGGGCTTCGTCTGGAACGGTCACACGCGCAGCGCCGAGTGGCTGTTCGACCTCAGGCGCCGCCACGTCACGCCGTACGACGACGAGGCCATGCGCCTGTCCGCGGCCGAGTACGTCGAGCCCGCCGAGAACGGCACGGTGACGCCGTTCGTGCCCCGCCTCGCCGCCAAGCTCGCCCCCGTTCCGACGATCCCGGTCGAGGCGCCCACGTCCCTGCCCGGCGTCGCGCGTCACGACCACGCCGCGCGCAGCCACCCCGACCCCGTACGGCCCGACCTGCCGGACCTCCGCGACCTCCCAGACCGCGACCGCCCCGAACCCGCCGAGCCCGCCGCCTTCCGCCAGGAACCGGCGACCCACCGGGAGCCCGCCGCCTTCCGCCAGGAACCGGCGACCCACCGGGAGCCTTTCCGCGAGGAGCCTGCGCCGCTGCGCGCGACCGAGCCCTCCCCGGCCGCGAGGCCGGCCGCCGAGCCCGTACCGGGTCCGGTCGCGAGGCCCGCGACCGAGCGCGCGCCCCGGCCCACCTTCGAGCCCGCCGTCCAGCAGTCCTTCGAACGCCACCCCCAGCCCACCTTCGAGCCGGCCGCCCACCGCTCCCCCGAGCCTGCGGCCCACCGCTCATCCGAGCCTGCGACCCAGCACTCCGCTGAACCGTCTGCCCAGCACTCCTCCGAGCCTGCGGTTCACCGTTCCTCCGAACCCGCGGCTGAGCACTTCTCCGCGTCAACGGCTCACCACTCCCCCGAACCGGCGGCTCAGCACGCTGCCGAACCGGCGGCTCACG
>NZ_JBFBIK010000018.1:0-50221 GCF_040685555.1 Sphaerisporangium sp. NPDC088356 | reverse complement strand
CACCGCTCTCCCGAGCCCACGGCTCACCGCTCTCCCGAGCCCACGGCTCACCGCTCTCCCGAGCCCACGGCTCACCGCTCTGCCGAGACCACGGGTGACCATGCCGCCGAGCCGACCGCGGCCCTGCACTCCGAGCCCGCCGCTACCGCGGCGCCCGCTGCCCGTCCCGCCTCTGCCGTGGCCGCACCTCATTCGCCGTCTTCCACACCGGCCGATCCGGACGAGGTGGCCCTGAGGGCCGCCACCGGCGAGGTCGCCGAGGCCGGGCGAACGACCACGCCATCGACCATGCCATCGACCTCGCCGAGCACGGCCGACGCGCACGAGCCCGAGCCCGCCAAGGCACAGGCCCAGGCAGAGGCATCCGTAGTCCAGGCCACGGCGGCGCCCGCCCCCGCACTTGAGGTCCAGGCAGCGGAGGCTCCGGCGCACGAGCCCGCGACCGAGGCCGCTCCGGCTCCGGCTCCGGCTCCGGCTCCGGCGGCAGCCCAGCCGGAAGTCCAGGTCGTCAAGGCCCCCGTCGCGGAGCCTCAGGCCGAGGTGACGCGGGCACCGGCCGCCAAGCCCGCCGCTCAGGCCGCGCGGACCCCTGCGCCCGCGCCGGAGTCCCAGGTCACGCCCACTCCGGCGAGCGAATCCGGGTCCGCCTCCGGGACCGAGAACACGCCTGCTCGCCAGGCTCCCGTCACCTCCGGGACCGAGAACACGCCCGCCCGCCAGGCTCCCGGCGCCTCCTCGGACAGGAAGGCGGGACGGCCCGTGCCGGCGCCTCCCGTCGCACGTCCCGCCCCGGCCCCTTCCCCCAAGAAGGCTCCGGCCGCCGCCAAGAAGGCCGAGGAGACCGAAGAGGCACCGGTCGCCGTGCCCGCCGCCCGTACCAGCGGCGACATGGCGGACCGGCCCGCTGCGGCCACCGAGCCGGACAAGTCGGACCAGCCCGACAAGCCTGAGAAGCCCGAGAAGGAAGTCAAGGCCGCCGAGCCGCCGGCCGTTCCTCCGCAGGCGCCGAAGCCGGCACGACCGGCACGCAAGGGGGGGCGGGGCCGCCGTGCCTCGGTCCCGACCTGGGACGAGATCATGTTCGGCGCCCGCCGCCAGGACTAACGGACCCTGCGGCGCCGCCCGCCCTGGCCGCCCACCGAGGGGCGTTGCGGCCAGGTCCGAACCGGATCATCATCCGCCCGCGAGATCATCCACAGCCGTCCCTGGACGGATGATCACGCGGGCGGACCCGTCCGACGAACAAGGACCCCGTTACGGCCGTATCAAGGCGATCGCCCACCAGCACCGCCTCAACCGACGAGCAACGGTGCGTCCCTGGGGAACGGCCTCAATCCATAGCGCGTGCCGTGTCAATGACCGGTGACGAAGGGCGCGAACCACCCAAGGCGACTCCGGCACGGCCCCGCTCCACAGCACGGTTGTGTCAGCTGCCGGCGATGAAGGGGGCGAGCCACTCGGGGGTGACTTCGGCGGCGAAGCGGACGCCTTGGTCCTCGCCCGTGTCGATCGCCGCGTAGCCGCCGCTGCCCGCGCCCACACCGGCGATCACGGTCAGCACTCCCGAGCGCCGCTGGAACCAGGTCTGGCGGACCGTCCAGCCCACCACGGCCCGGCGCTCCACCACCGCCTGCGACCGGGGCAGGGAGCCCGACCGTACCGACAGCCGCGCGCCGTCGTAGGCGTGACCGAGGGAGCGGTAGCGGTCGAGCCCGAGGGGAACGCCGAGGGCGGCCACGACCAGCGCGAGCACGCCGATCCAGGGCCAGCCGAGCAGGACGGCCGCGACGGCGACGGCGACCCCCGGGGCGACGGCGCGGAACAGCCGCCTCTGCCGTGCCTGCGGAGGATGGGGCCGTAGCCCTGCATCCAACGGGCCGATCGCCTCGGCGGCCACCTTCATGGCGAAGTCTCGCGGTACGACCGGCAGCAACTGTCCCCTCGTACGCGAGTCGCCGAGGCCGGTGACGATCGCCCACAACCGCGCCACCCGCGCCCGGCGTTCCAGGAGACCCTGGGCGATCTCGTAGCCCCGGATCCTGCGGTGCTCCAGTGCCACGCTGCGCCGTGTGACCAGCCCGCGCTCGGCGACGAGGGAGGAGCCGCGGCGCCGGAGCGTGAAGTTCCAGTTGAACACGGCGTACATGACGCCGCCCGCCACCGGCATGGCCATCACCAGCAGGAGCCCGGCCAGGACGAGCAGGATCGGCCGGTTCCACAGCCACTCGCCCACGGTGATGGCGACCCGTTCGCTGAGGCCGAACTCGCTGCCCCACTGGAACGCCAGGCCGATGGCACCACCCAGCAGGGCGAACGGCGTGAGCAGGAACGCGCCGGACAGTGGCCCGTACAGGAGCCAGTACCAGGGCACCCGTACGTAGACCCGCTCGTCCACGGCGGTGGAGGTGGGCGTACGCGCGCCGGAGGACGCGGACCCGGCTCCCGCCGTCTCGGCGTGCTCCTCGTGACGGGCGTCCTGGCTGCGGCGCAGGAGGATGTGGCGCAACCGCTCGGCCTCGGGGAGCGGAACGCCGTCGAGCTCGCCTTCCTGCTTGGCGCCGCCGCTCGCTCCGGTGTCGATGCGGATGACGGCCAGGTTGAACAGCCGGTGGAGGGGCGGCGTCGTGACGTCCACGCCCCTGATGCGTTCGAGGGGGATGGTCCTGACCGAACGGCTGACCAGCGATCGGGTGAGCTCCAGCCGGTCACCCACGATCTGGAAGGTGAACGTGGCCCAGCGCACGGCGGCGTACCCCACCGAGCCGACGATCGCCAGCATCGCCCAGAAGAACGACGACGGCGAGAAGCCTCCCACGAACAGCACACCCACCAGGGGCAGGAGCAGCGAGGGCAGCATGCGCACCGGGTCGATCAGCAGCACGAGCGGGCTGAGCCGTGACGGCGCGACCGCCACCGCCCCGCTCCCCCACACGCCGGGCGGCCCTGCCCCCGGCTCTGCGGGGGCGCCGGAGTCCTCGGTCATGTCGCGTCGTCCCTGAGCTCGTGGGCCCGGTGGGCGAGGTCCTCGGCCAGACGGGCGGCCACGCCGACGTCCAGCCCCTTGATGGAGGAGGATCCGGCGTACGAGGCGGTGCGGATCTCCACCGTGGCGAGGCCCAAAAGGCGCTCGAACCAGCCCTGCTCCTTGTCGACCGTCTGGATGCGGCTGACGGGGATGAAGACCCACTGCCGGCTGAACCATCCCGAGCGCGCGTAGACGACGTCTCCCGAGAGCTCCCACCGGTGGACGGCATAGCGCCACAGCGGCTCGATGACCACGAACGGAAGCTCCACGACGGCTATCACCCCCGGCAGCCACCAGATGTTCCCGGAGAGCCAGGAGGGCACCCACGACCAGCCGGAACCGTCGATCCACGAAGCCACCAGAGCGGCCCCTCCGACGAGCAGGAGGAAACCGATCAGCGCCTCCAGCAGCCACAGTGTGATCGCGCGGCGCGATACCCGGTTGGCGGGGTCACGCAGGGGAGCAGGCACGCCACCAGCCTAACTAGATCGCCACCCCAGCAGCACCGCGACCGTCCTCCAGCCCGACCCGACCCGGGACCGGCATATCCCTGTTCCCGCCACCAGGGAGCACCCCCTGGGATTCGGGGCGGAATCGCGTGTCCATCAGGGGCGGGTGCCCGCTGTCAGCGGTTTGTCAGCCGCCGGGCGGGGCCCGGGACGTCAGCTCAGAGAAATGTCAGTGCGGTAGGCCAGACTCGGAGTCAGTCACTCGGACCGCGAGCCGAGCGTGACCCCCAGCCCGTTGACTGAGGAGTTGAAGCTATGCGATATGCGGTCCAGGCTGAAGGTTTGGTGAAGCACTACGGCGAGACGCGCGCCCTCGATGGTGTGGATCTCGTCGTTCCAGAGGGGCGCCTGCTCGGAGTTCTCGGGCCGAACGGCGCGGGCAAGACCACCGCCGTTCGCATCCTCGCCACCCTGCTGCGGCCCGACAGCGGCCACGCCAAGGTGGGCGATTTCGACGTCGTCAAGGACGCCCACAGGGTGCGCTCGCTGATCGGCCTCACCGGGCAGTACGCCGCGGTCGACGAGACGCTGACCGGCGTCGAGAACCTCGTGATGATCGGCCGGTTACTCGGCCTGTCCCGCCCCGACTCCAGGCGGCGGGCGAGCGAGCTGCTGTCGCGGTTCGACCTGACCGACGCCGGAGGCCGGGCTGCCAAGACCTTCTCCGGCGGCATGCGCCGCCGGCTCGACCTCGCGGCGAGCCTGGTCGGGCGGCCCCAGGTCCTGTTCCTCGACGAGCCGACCACAGGTCTCGACCCGCGCAGCCGCACCGACCTTTGGGACGTCGTGCGCGGCCTGATGGCCGACGGCGTCACCGTCCTCCTCACCACGCAGTATCTCCAGGAGGCCGACGAGCTGGCCGACGACATCGTGGTGTTCGACCACGGCCGGGTCATCGCCTCGGGCACCTCCGACGAGCTGAAGGCCACCACGGGCGCCCAGGTGCTCCAGGTCCGGCCCATGCACGCCCACCACCTCGATCTGGTGGCCGACGTCATCACCGACATCATCGGCGACCGCCCCGACCTGACCGGCGGCCAGGCCACGGTCAACATCAAGGACCCCACGGTGGTCCCCGCGATCGTTCGCCGCCTCGACGACCTCGGGGTGGTGGCGGCCGAGCTGAGCCTGCGCAAGTCCAGCCTCGACGAGGTGTTCCTGGCCCTCACCGGTCACCGCGCCGAAGACCAGACCTCCGCGGAGACCAAGGAGAAGGAGGAGGTGCCCGCATGACGACGCTCACCGCCCCCGTGCCGGCCATCCCGGGCCGCATCGGCCCCGCCACCGCGCTGCGGCACACCATGACGCTCGCCTGGCGGAGCCTGGTGCAGATCAAGCACAACCCGATGGAGCTGCTCGACCTGTCGGTGCAGCCCATCATGTTCCTGCTGCTGTTCACCTACGTGTTCGGCGGCGCGATCTCCGGGTCCACCACCGACTACCTGCAGTTCTCGCTGCCCGGCCTGGTCGTGCAGAACATGCTGTTCGCGACGCTGACGACCGCGATCGGGCTGAGCACCGACATCACCAAGGGCGTGTTCGACCGGCTGCGCAGCCTGCCGATCGCCCGCTCGGCGCCGCTCGCCGGACGCATCGTGGCCGACACGCTAAAGCAGGTGTGGGCCTTCGCCCTGTTCGTCGGCCTCGGCGCCGTGCTCGGCTTCCGGATCCACACCGGAGTGGCCGGGGTGGTGGGCGCGCTCGCGCTGCTGCTGGCGTTCGCCCTGGCGATGTCCTGGCTGTCGGTGCTCATCGGCCTGGTCGCCTCCGAGCCCGAGAAGGTGCAGATCATCGCGTTCTCGGTGATGATGCCGCTGACCTTCACCTCCAACGCCTTCGTTCCGACCAACACGTTGCCCGGGTGGCTGCAGAAATGGGTGGACGTCAACCCGGTCACCCACCTGGCCGACGCCGTCCGCGGCCTGCTCAGCGGGGGTCCGGTCGCCAGCCACGCGACGATCTCGCTGATCTGGGCCCTCGGCATCGCGCTCGTCTTCGCCCCCCTGTCCCTGCGCGCCTTCCGCTCCCGCGGCTGACGCGCCGGCCCGGCCGGGGGGCGGGCCACCCTGCGGCGAGGATGACGAACCCGCCGCCCTGGCCGACGATCGAACTCCCCCCGGCGAGGAGCGTGGGTCCCGTCGTCCGGCCGGGGGTCAGACTGTGGCGAGGGGGGCGATTTCGCCCTCTCCAGCACATCCCTGGCCTCCTGCCACCTGTACGGCCGTCGGCGACGAGCCGTTCGAAGCGGTGGGCGTCGACCTGATCCGGAGATATAACCAGTCGTTGACATCCTCCCCGGCGTGAACGCCGGGGACTCCCCCACGTCGCCGTGGGGTTCTTACTGCTTCTGCTACGCCGCTTGCGGGTCGTAGGTTTCGGGCGGTGCCAGGATCGGAGTTGCCTCACCTGGTCTTACCTGCCCTCGGCAGTCGGCGTGGCAGACACGTGATTTCCGCTATGCACGTCCATCTGGTCTTTGTGACGAAATACCGGAAGGACGTGTTCGACGACGCGATGCTGCGCCGCTGCGAACAGATCATGATCGAGGTGTGCGACAGCTTCGAGGCCGAACTCACACAGTTCAACGGCGAACACGACCACGTCCACCTGCGGGTCCACTACCCGCCCAAGGTCGCGATCTCCAAGCTGGTCAACTCGCTGAAAGGAGTGTCCTCGCACTACCTGCGCAAAGAGTTCACCGGCCGCGTCAACCAGGCCATCATGCACGGCCACTTGTGGTCCCCGTCATACCTCGCAGCCTCCTGCGGCGGCGCACCACTCACGATCATCAAGGCCTACATCGAACAACAACGCCGACCCACCTGACCACCCAGCAGGACCGAGACGCGCTACACGCTCGGGCCTGCCCCGCCTCCATCGGGCCATCCCCTGAAGGGGACCGCATTCATCCCCGCCCTGAAGGACTCCGTTGGCGAACCTGGTTGATCGTTCCTGGCGACTCTGATTAGGGTCTGCGCAAGATCCGATTTGGGGTGGAAGGGCGAGAAGCGTGTCCATGCGTCCGGAGTCGTTCATGGAGATTCCCGAGGCGACCCGGAAGGTGGCAACAGGCGCGTTTCCCAAGGGCAACATGTGCATGCGGCTCCGGGACGTGCTCGGGACGATCTTCAGCGACGATGATTTTGCCGACCTGTTTCCTGGTGACGGGCGACCCGCCGAGTCACCCGCCCGGGTGGCTCTCGCGCTGGTGTCGCAGTACGCTGAAGGGTTGTCAGACCGTCAGGCCACCGATGCGGTTCGCGGCCGGCTGGACTGGAAATACGCACTGGGCCTGGAGTTGGAAGACGCCGGGTTCGACTTCTCGGTGTTCAGCGAGTTCCGAGACCGTGTGATCGTCGGCTCCGCCGAGGAGCGGATTTTGGAACTGCTGCTGGAACGTGCGTGGCAGGCTCGGCTGTTGCGCGCGGGTGGTCGCGCGCGTACCGACTCCACTCACGTGCTGTCGGCCGCTCGGACGTTGAACCGGCTGGAGTTGGTGGTCGAAGCGGTGCGTGCGGCCTTGAACGCGCTGGCGGCGGCGCCGTCCTGGCTTGCCCCGCTGATCAGCCAGGAGTGGTGTGAGCGGTATGACCAGCGCGCTGACTCCTTACCGGCTGCCCAAGGGGGAACAGGCCCGCGTGGAGCATGCGACCATCGTGGGTCAGGACGGATATGCGCTGCTTGAAGCCATCTACCACCGCGACGCGCCGTCGTGGCTCTATCAGATCGAGGCCGTGCAGACCCTGCGTAGATGCTGGATCCAGCAGTACTACCGTGACCACACCGGGGTGCGGCTGCGCGAGCAGAAAGATATGCCGGCCGGTCGCCACCGGCTGGCCAGCCCGTATGACACCGACGCTCGCTACGCGGTCAAGCGCGGCAGTGGCTGGACCGGCTACAAGGTGCATCTGACCGAGACGTGTGAGCCGTATCGGCCACACCTGGTCACGCATGTGGCGACCACACCCGCTCCGGTGGACGACAGCGAGGTCACCGCGCTGGTTCACCAGGGCTTGGAACGGCGGGGAATGCTGCCCGACGAGCACGCCGTCGACAGTGCGTATGTCAGCGCCGAGCAGCTGGTGACCGCACGGGACCGGTTCGGGATCGACATCCTCGGCCCGGTCTCGGCCGACACCAGCTGGCAGACCAAGGATGCCGACGCGTTCCAGACCACGGATTTCCACGTCGACTGGGATGAGGAGAAGGTCATCTGCCCGCAGGGGCATGCCAGTTTGTCTATGGCGGCCCAGCGCAGCCGGACCGGGCTCCCGGTCATCAAGGTGAACTTCTCTCATGTGCACTGCACTCCATGCCCGGTCCGTGCCCGGTGCACCAAATCGGCGACAGCCTCCCGCAAACTCACGCTCCGGCCGCGCGAACAGCACGAGGCGCTCGCGCACGCGCGAGCCATCCAGCAAAGCCAGGACTGGCAACGCCGCTATCAGGTTCGCGCCGGTGTCGAAGGGACGATCTCGCAAGCGGTCCGCGGACACGGTCAGCGCCGGTCCCGCTACATCGGACTGGCCAAAACTCATCTGCAGAGCGTGTTGACCGCCACGGCGATCAACTTAGTCCGTCTCGACGCGTGGCTGACCGGGACGCCCCTGGGTCGGACTCGGACCTCACACTTCAGCGGGTTACGGCAGGCCATCACCGCATAACAACGCGTATTAGCCAACGGAGTCCTGAAGGACGGGGCCTTCTGCGGCTTTCCGGTAACCTGACGTCTCCGCGGCCACCAGATCGCGGCCCAGAGTCGCGCGGAGCCGGGAGACGAGAGCCTGCAGCGCGTTGCCGACTCCGCTCGGTGGTTCGGTCTCCCACACCCCCGAGACCAGGGTAGCGAAAGGCACCGTTCGTCCGGGGCTGAGCAGCAGTAGCGCGAGAAGCGCTCGCAGCCTCCGGCCGCCGATCGCGAGCCGCCCGCCGGCGTGACGGACTTCCAGCGGGCCGAGCACGCCGAAGCTCACGCGCGTGTCCGACTTCGCGCCATCCATGCCTCGATTGTGGCCGATTAACGGACTTCCCGGCGCCGCTCATTCGGGCGATGGGGTCAGCGCACCCCTCAGATCCGCGTAGCATCAGCGGGCATGGGGCAGCCGAGAAAGTCCGTGCGCGTAGGGCGCAGGGGACGCAGCGGACGTATCGCTGTGATCGCGGCGGTCGTCGCGGCGGCGTCGGCCGGCTGCGGGATCGTGGGCGCCGGTTCACCGGCCGAGAGGTCGCTGGACGGGCTCAGCGTCTCCAGCCCTCGGTTCCGCGACGAGGCGCCCCTCCCGGCCGAGTACTCCTGCACGGGCAAGGTCGGGAACCCGCCCCTGAGGTGGTCGGGTGTGCCGCAGAAGGCGACCCAGTCGATCGCCTTGGTGGTCGACGCGAACAACGCGCAAGGAGCGGCGGAGGTGCACTGGGTGCTGTTCGACATCAACCCGCTCACCACCGAGCTCGCGCAGAACAGCGTGCCAAGAGGCGCGCTGCAGGGCCTCACGTCGAGCGGCAAGGTGGGCTACTCGCCCCCGTGCCGCCCCGATGACACCTATCGTTTCAGTGTCTACGCGCTCGACGCCAAGATCGAACGCAAGGAGGGCGCCGCCCTCCGCGAGACGCTGGAGGACATCGCCCGGCACACGATCGCTCGGGGACGTCTCTCGGCGGCCCACATCGAGTGACATGCTGAGCACCAGAGGTAGTTATGGATACCAGTTCTTCTCGTAGGGTGTGACAACGGTCATAGTGGTCGGACAGAATCAGATGCAATCCCGGAGCGCAGGTGGTCAACGGGGGAAGGTCGCGTCGATGGCCGCGCGATCTCACCAGCGCCACTGGAAGGCCATGGCCATGAAGGTGGTGCAATGATCGCGGTCATTTTTGGCCTCGTCGCCGTCGTGCTCCTCGTCCTTGTGGTCGTGGCACTCGGCATGCGGTCGATGAACCGCCGGGAGAGCAACCTGCCTCCTGAGCGGCTGCGCAAGATGGCCGAGCAGGCTGACGACCCGAACGCCAAGCGTCCCGGGCGTCCCGCCGAGGAGACGTTCTTCGAGAGCTTCCCCGAGGGTTTCGACGCCTTCCAGGAGCCCGAGCGGGCGACCGCACGCCTGCGCCCGGGCAACGGAAGGCCCGCCTCCCGTCCCGCCGGGCGCCCCGGCGGGCGTCCCGCTCCCCGTGGCAAGCAGGCCGCCTCCAACCGTGGCCGCCGCGGCGTCGACGAGTGGGGCGAGGCAGACGACTACGACGACGACTACTGGAGCCGCGTCCGCGCCGACGACGGCGCCTTCGGCGGCACCATCGCGGCTCGCATGGGACAGAGCCGCCCCGACGTCTCCTCGCCGTCCAACTCCGTGCCCTCTCCCGCCAAGGCCGCCTCCCCCAAGGACGCCAAGGACGCCAAGGAGAAGGAAGGCGTCGACGCGAACGCCGCCACCGTCCAAGCGCCCCTTCCCACCCGGCCGGCCGGCCTCGCCGACCTGGTGGAACCCTCGCGGAACACCACCCCCTCCGCCGCGGCGGCGTCCGAGCGCACCGTCACCTTCTCCGCCCCCATCCCCCAGACGCCCGCCGCCGACGTGCTCGGCGCGATAGGCACCCCGCAGCCGTCCTCCCGCAGCCGCCGCGGCTCCCGGCCCGACCCGGCCGACCCGCTCGGCGTGGCCGACTCGCGCGCCAAGCCCCGCCGCCGCTCCGACGCGGGCAACGACCCCGCGCGCACCGCCCCCGGCCGTGGCGCCGACTCCCGGCGCACCGACACCAGGCGCGGCTCCGGCAGGAACGCCGAGCCAGGGCGTGCCGACACCGGGCGCGCCGCCACCCCCGCACGGCCCGACCCGGTCCGCGCCGACGCCTCCCGTGCCGTCACGGGCCCGTTCAACGCGGGCCGTCCCGCCGCTGGAGCGTCGCACGACCCGCTGTCGGGCCCCCTGAACACCGGCCCGCTCGCAGCGGCCCCGCACCCGACAGGCTCGCTGGCGAACGATCCGCTGACCAGCGGCGCCCTTTCCAGCGGCGCCCTCTCCGGTGGCCCGGCGCCCAAGAGCCCGCGCTCCGGCGGTTCCCGTCCGGCCGGCCCCCTGGACTCCTCTCACGGCGCGACCGGTCCCTTCGACGCGGGCCGCTCCTCGACCGGCTCGTACGAGACGCCGCGCGCCACGGGCGGTTCGCGCGGCAGCGGGTCCTTCCCGCCCGCCGCGTCGTACGACCCTCTCGGCACCGGCCCGGCGGCTCCCGGGGCGACCGGCGACTTCCCTGCCGGGGGCTCCTGGCCGGCGCAGCCCGCCTACCCGGCGGCCGGCTCCTACGACATCCTCGACGAGCCGACCCCGGCGTCCGGATCCTCCAAGGAGACGTGGAAGACGGCCGACTACCAACTGCCCACCTACGACGGGTACGCGTCCCGTGACGGCTACACGGCCGCCCCGTCCGCGCCCTCCCCCTCGCCCGCGCCTTCGTACGAGGTGCGCCCGGGCTGGGCCACGATCGACGACTCCGACTCGGTGAACGGGACGACTCCCGCGGCCGGGCTGCCCACGGGGCCGTCCCGCGCGGTCTCGGCGTACGAGACGCCCACCGGGCGCGACCTGCCGTCCTCGGGCGACGACTCTCCCGCCGGGTCCGGTCAGGGGTACGGCGGCTACGACGCCGAGCGCTACGCGACGCCGGGCGCGCCGTCGCCCGCCTGGCCTCAGCCGGCTCAGAACACCGGCGGAAGCTGGCCCTCCTACGGCGAGCTCTACGGAAGCGGCGCGAACGGCGGCCTCGGGGCCGACCAGCCGACGCAGACCACCCAGTCCACGCAGTCGTCGCAGGCGTCGCCCTCGCGCGGCGGCCACCGCCGGCCCGCCGATACGGACTATCCCGACTACTACCGCTGATCGATCAGTGTTGTCCCGTCATATATAAAACGCGGCGGCCAAAGGCTTAATCAAACGGCCGTCGCGTCGTATGGTCACCTCATGACTGGGGACACGCAACGTAGCCATTCCAGGACAGAGCGTATTTCCTCGGTGCTCAGGCACGACCTACCGGCCTCGCTGGTGGTCTTCCTGGTCGCCGTGCCCCTCTCGCTCGGCATAGCGGTTACCTGCGGGGCGCCGCTGATCGCGGGCCTCATAGCGGCCGTGATCGGTGGCCTGGTGGCCGGGCCGCTCGGCGGGTCGGTCGTCCAGGTCAGCGGCCCCGCGGCCGGGCTCGCCCTCGTCGTGGGCGAGCTCGTGCGGACGTACGGCTGGCGCGCCACCTGCATGATCACTCTGGCCGCCGGAGTCCTGCAGCTCGTGCTGGGCGCGTTCAAGGTGGCGAGGACGGCGCTCGCCGTCTCTCCGGCGGTGGTCCACGGCATGCTCGCCGGGGTCGGCGTGGTCATCGCCCTGTCCCAGCTGCATGTGGTGCTCGGTGGGCAGCCGGAGAAGTCCGCCGTGGAGAACCTCGTCCAGCTGCCCGACCAGATCGTGCACAACCACAGCCACGCCGTGGCGGTCGGCGTGCTGACCATCACGGTGCTGCTGCTGTGGCCTCGCCTGCCGCGCCTGAACGTCTTGCCCGCTCCGCTCGCGGCGCTGGCCATCGCCGCGGCGACCGCCGGGGTGTTCGGCTGGGACATCGCCCGGGCCGACCTGTCCAAGGGCTTCAGCGAGTGGGCGGCGCCGGCCATGCCGATCGGTGACTGGCACGGCATCGCCGGCGCCGTGCTGCTGGTCGCGCTGCTGGCCGGCGTCGAGTCCCTGCTGTGCTCGGTGGCGGCCGACCGGCTGCACGACGGCCCGCGCGCCGACCTCGACCGCGAGCTGACCGGGCAGGGCATGGCCAACCTGGTGTCGGGAGCCCTCGGCGGCCTGCCGGTCGCCGGAGTGATCGTCCGTACGACGACCAACATCAAGGCCGGGGCGCGCAGCCGGTGGTCCACCGTCCTGCACGGGGTGTGGGTGCTGCTGTTCGCGGTCTGCTTCGGCTGGACGGTCACGCTGATCCCGATGGAGGCCCTCGCGGCCCTGCTCGTCTTCATCGGCATCCGCATGGTCAACCTCGGCACGATGCGCGGCCTGCACGGGCAGGGCGAGCTGCCGGTCTACATCCTCACCCTGGGCGCCGTCGTGGTGATAGGGCTCGCCGAGGGGGTGCTGATCGGCCTCGGCCTCGCCGCGCTGTCCGCTCTGCGCCGTCTGACCAGGGTGTCGGTCCAGGTGCGCCTGGAGCCGGACGACCGCTGGCACGTCGTGGTGACCGGCTCGCTCACCTTCGTGGGCGTGCCGCGCCTCACCGGCAACCTGCGGGCGATCCCGGCGGGTGCCGCGGTCGACCTCGATCTCAACGTCGACTTCATGGACAACGCCGCCTTCGAGGCGCTGCACGGCTGGCGCCTGGAGCACGAGCGCATGGGCGGCACGATCACCATCGACGAGATCCACGACGAGTGGTACACCTCGGCGGCCGGCGGCACACGCGTCTCCACGGCGAAGACGCCGCCACGGGCACCCGACCGCTGGTGGCTCCCCCGGGCCTACCGGCGAGGCGGGCCTCTGTCCAGCATCCCGGTCCGCCACGGCGGCGTCTGGGTGCCCTCGCGGGCCGGGCGGAGCAGCCCCGCCGAGCGCGCGGACGCCGTGCCCGACCTGCTGGCCGGCGCCCTCGACTTCCAGCGGAGCACGGCGCCCCTGGTGCAACCGTTCCTCAACCGCATGGCACGCAGGCAGGAGCCCTCGCACCTGTTCATCACCTGTGCCGACTCCCGCGTGGTGCCCAACCTGATCACCGCGAGCGGCCCCGGCGACCTGTTCACGGTGCGCAACGTCGGCAACCTCGTGCCGAGGCACGGCGCCTCTCCCTCGGACGACTCCCTCGTGGCGGCCATCGAGTACGCCACCACCGCTCTCGACGTCCGCACCATCACGGTCTGCGGGCACTCCGGATGCGGGGCGATGGCGGCCGTGCTGAGCGCCGGGGAGAAGACCGGCGGGCTGCCCGGGCTGAGACGCTGGCTGCGCCACGGCGACCACACGCTCGCGCGTTACGTCATGTCCGACAGCACCGGCGAGGACGAGGGGCCGCTCGACAGGCTGTGCCGCGTCAACGTGGCCCAGCAGCTCGAGAACCTCCGCACGTACCCCTCGGTGGCCCATCTGGAGGCGTCGGGGCGGTTGCAGCTGGTCGGCCTCTACTTCGACATCGGGACCGCGCGCGTGCACGTTCTCAACAGTGAAGGCTTCACCCCGGTGGCGAGCGTCCGCTCCTAGCGGATTCGCTGACCGTGAAAGCCCTCGGCGCGAGGCGGCCACGGGTCGAGAGTGGTCGCCATGAGAATTCTCGTGATCGGCGGTTCGGTGTTCCTCGGCAGGGCCATCGTGGAAGAGGCCCTGCGGCAGGGGCATGACGTCACCACATTCAACAGGGGCAGGTCCGGTGAGGATCTCCCCGGGGTGACGGCCGTCCGCGGTGACCGTGAGGTCGCCGCGGACCTCGAAGCGCTCGCCGCGGGTGGCGAGTGGGACGCCGTCGTCGACGTGTGCGGCTTCACCCCCAGGGTCGTCGCCGACTCCGCTCGCGCCCTGTCGGGACACGCCGCGACCTACGCGTTCATCTCGTCCATCTCCGCCGTCTCCGACTGGCCGGCCAAGCGCGTCGACGAGTCCGCTCCCCGGTGGGAGTGCTCGCCCGACGCCGGTCCGGAGGACGGCGACTACGGCGTCCTGAAGGCCGGCTGCGAGCGCGCCGTGGAGCACTACTTCGACGGCAACGCCCTGATCATCCAGCCGGGGCTGATCCTCGGCCCCTGGGAGAACGTCGGCCGCCTTCCCGCCTGGCTGCGGCGCATGTCCCGTGGCGGCCGGGTCGTGGCCCCCGGCGACCCCGCGCTCCCCATGCAGCTCATCGACGCCCGCGACCTCGCGATCTTCACCCTCGACCAGGCGGCCAAGGGGGTCGACGACCGCTTCCTGACGACGGGGCCAGCCGGCAACACCACCTTCGGCCGGTGGCTCACCGACTGCGCCGAGGTCACCGGCGCGAACCCCGACCTGGTCTGGATCGACGACCGGTTCCTGGTCGACCACAAGGTCGAGCCGTGGACCGAGCTTCCTCTCTGGACGCAGCCGACCCCCGATGAGGTGGGCGTCTGGGAGGTCTCCACCGCGAAGGCCGCCTCGGCGGGGCTGCGGTGCCGCCCGGTCACCGAGACCGTGCGTGACACGTGGGACTGGCTGAAAGATCGTGATCACGCCGAGCTGGAGCGCCGCCTCCCCTCCTGGCAGCGGCACGGCCTCGCGCCCGACAAGGAGGCCCTGATCCTCAGCGAGTGGGACGCCCGCTGACCTCGTCCTCGCACGGCTTGTCGCGAGGGCCGTCGTGAGCGGAGGCGCGCCGATGAAGGACTAGTGCGTCGGAAGCCCCGGCGCGTAGTCATTAGCCCTCTTCGGGGGGTTTTGGACCGTACGCGCACTACGGGTGTTCTACCGGTGTTAGCGTCTGCTCCGTGGCACACCCCCCGGGGACCGCTGGTCCCGACGAGCGCCGGTTCAAGAGGACCACTGCGGGCCCTCCGCCCGATATGACGCTGTTGAAGACCCTGCGCCCGCAGGACTACAACGAGGTCCTTTATGTGGGCCACTTCTTCCGCAAGGGCCTGCCCGTGGTCATGGACCTCACCGGCCTGTCGGACGCGGATGCCAAGCCGCTCCTCGACTTCGCGGCGGGGCTGGTCTTCGGGCGCCGCGGCGACATGGACCGCATCGCACCCAAGGTCTTCCTGCTGGTTCCCTCCGGCGTGGTGGTCAACGCCTGAGGCGGACCTTTCGCCGGAAACGGCGGTGCCGTACCCGGAAGCGTCCCGGATACGGCACCTGCGGTCACGCCGGAGTCCCGGCCGCTCTCACAGTGGCGGGGTGACGTCGACGAAGGCCGTGCAGTTGGCCGGCCAAAGGGCGTTCGGAGTGGCCGTGCACGTCGTCTCGGCGACCTGGCCGGTCTTGGCCCGTACCGTGACGAGCAACTGGCTGGGTGCCGGGGCCACCAGCAGGGAGACACCCGTCGTGCTCTTGGCGGACGGCTTCGCCAGGGTCAACGCCGGAGCAGCTGCCGCCGCGGTATACGGGAGCGCTGACAGGGTGACGCCCGTGACGTTGCCGGGGTAGCCCGCCAGCGAGGAGATGTCGTGCCAGAACGGGTTCGGCGCGATCGACGTGGGGTCCCGGACCAGGGTCGCACCATTGGGCTGGGTCTCCGCGATGTACCTTATGGGCCCGGTCGTCACGCCCACCGGTGTGACCAGCGCCGACTCGACGCCGTCGATCCGGCCCCGGGGCCCGGGAGGACCGGCGGGGCAGCCGTTCTTCTTGTCACCGCTCCGGTCGTCGTGATCGCATCTCATGGTGGTCTTCCACCAGAGGCCGGTGGCGGCCTGAGCGACGCCGATCGCCGCCCGATGCCCGGAAACGCTCTTCCCCTCCGCGCTGACGCCGGCCATCGCCGGGCTCGACAGCGCGACGAGGCCGCCGGCGACCGCGGTCGCGACCGCCAGGGTCCACGCGGTCTTGGCTGCGGCCGGACCCTTTTCCCGAGGAGTCACTCGGTTCCCCCTATCACTTTGAATTCCCTTCAGGCCTGACAGACGGTCGGGCGGAAGGTGTCGCGATGGCTCGCGGCGCCGCACCCGGGACACCCCCGGGTACGGCACTCGCGGTCACTCCAAAGGCCTTGGTCAGGCCTAGAGCGGTGGCGTGAAGTTGACGAAAGCGCCGCAGATGCCGGGCCACGTCGCGTTCACGGTGACGAGACAGGTCGTCTGGACCACGTGGCCGGTCAAGCTCCGCAGCGTGATGTGCAGGGCGTTGGTCGTCGGGACGGCCGTCAGGCTGATGTCCGTCACGTTGCCGGGGAAGCCAGACAGCGTGGTCAGGTCGTGCCAGACCGGGTTAGCTGCGACCGACGTGGGGTCCCGAACGAAGACCGTGCCGTTGCCCTGAGCGAGTCCGATGTACTTGACGGGGCCGAGCGCACCGGTCGGTGTGGCCAGTGCCGAGTCGATGCCGTCACCGCGCCCCCGAGGCCCGGGAGGACCAAGAGGGCCGGGATTGCACTTCTTGGAGCACTTGCTCTTGCCGTCCTCATCGTCGTCATCGCCGACCGGCTTCCGCTGGCTGGTGACGGCGCCGGCGGGAGCGTGGTTGGCGTCGTACGACACCTGGTGTCCGGGGACGCTCCGCGCTTCCGTGCCGGCATGGGCCATCGCCGGGCACGAAAGTGCGACGAAGCCGCCGGTGATCGCCGTCGCGACCGCCAGAGTCCACGCGGGCTTACCTATAAAAGAGCCTTTTTCCCGAGGAATCACTCGGTTCCCCCATATCGCTTGAATTCCGATGAATCGGACTTTCTTCATGCCGCCATGACGGCACTGCTACCAGGGAATACCCATTCAGCGAACCCATGACGCAGCACTGAAGTAGCGATAGAGAAAACAGAAGGCACAATAAACAAAAGAAAGCCGCGGTCTCGAGACTTCACGCCATTCGCGGCCGCTCTTTCGCCGGGAACCACCCGCTATCAAGGCCTTCGGCGTTTTTCCCGCTATAAATAGCGATCAACCGGTCATCTCACCCACCGGTCTCGGCGGCTCACCACAAACACCGATGTACCCACCGACCGACCGCCAAGCCACTCTATCCCCATCGGCTCTACGTCTTTTCCATATGCCTGCCAATATCGCATCGATCACCAGGACCCAGACCTTACGGGCAGTCCCCTCCAACACTCCAGGTTCTCGCCACCGAGAAAACCGCGTCGTGAATGCGGGAATCGCGGTACGACGCTTCAACGGACCGGATCGACGAGCGGGGGTAACATCCCGGGCGGTTCACGTCCGCGACCGAGGCGTACAAGGGGATCAGCGTCCCCCATGGACGACTATGAGCCCTCCGGACACTATGCGCCGTGGAGGCAGAACTCGTTGCCCTCGGGGTCGGCTAGCACGACCCAGTGCTCCTCGGTGGCGACTACGCGCGCGCCGAGGTCGATCAGCCGCTTCAGCTCCGCGTCGAGATCGTCGCATGCCAGGTCGAGATGGAGCCGGTTCTTGACGGTCTTGGGTTCTGGAACCAGCTGGAAGAAGAAACGCGGCGTGACCCCCGGCCGGGCCTCTACCAGCACCGTCGGATCGTCTTCTGGGTCATCGATCCCCTCGCTTCGCAGCCGCTCCAGCTCGGCCTCGTCATACGGAGCGACCTCGTAACCGTCCAGGACGGCCGCCCAGAACCGCGCGACCGCCGCGGGGTGCCGGCAATCGACCACGACATCCTTGATCCGCGCCATAACGCCATAGTGCTGCAAACGATTCCGAACTCGCTACCTATTAGCCGTAGGGTCACCCGCCAACGTACGAGGTGTCCGCTCTCAAGACACATCGACTATCTGGAGCGCCTATTCGCAGGACGAGACCACGCTGAGACGGAACATGCCGCCTTGTATATCCGACAATCCGTTCATCTGGCACGGGGTGCAAGCAGCGGCTGGACGCGCGGAGATGTCCCACCCCTGCCAACCATGTCTCACCGCGAGCCGTCTTCCATAAGTCCGCCCCCCATGCGAGGAGCCACTTTGCGCGTCCGATCTCTACTCTCCACCGCCGCCCTGGCCGGCGGCCTGCTCGTGTCCCCAGCGACCATCCAGGCCGCTGATGCCGCCGTCGTTCCGAAGGGCGTGCTGTCGGCAAAGGTCAAGAAGGTGGTCGACGGGAACACCGTCGACGTCACCTACAAGAACAGGACGCTGCGGGTTCGCCTGCTGGAGGTGAACACCCCCAAGAAGGGCCAGTGCTGGTACAAGGCCGCCATCGCCCGCACTGCGGCCCTGCTCCCGGTGGGCGAGGTCACATACCTGCTGCGTGACGAGCAGTTGAAGGACCCGAGCGGGCGTTACCTGTTCTACGTCTGGAACCAGGCGGGCACGTTCGTGAACCGGAACCTGGTCCGTTACGGGTACGGCAAGGCGCTGCTGGTCGCGCCGAACGACCGGTTCATCAAGACGATCCGAACCGACCAGGCGAAGGCGAAGGCGGACCGGTTGCAGGTGTGGTCGGGCCGCTGTGACACCGGGTCCACCCCCACCCCCACCCCCACGCCGAAACCGACACCCAAGCCGACACCCAAGCCGACGCCCAAGCCGACGCCCAAGCCGACACCGGAGCCGACACCTCCGCCGTCAGGGAACGACCCGAGGTTCAAGACCTGCGCGGAGGCCAACAAGAACGGGTACGGCCCGTACCGGCGAAACGTTGACCCTGAGTACAACTGGTACCAGGACCGCGACGGAGACGGCATCGTCTGCGAACGGTAGCCGTCCAACGCGAAGAAGCCCCGCTCGCTCTCAATTTGGGACACGGGCGGGGCTTCTGCTTCACATTCCTTCGTCCGTGGATCGGGGTCATCAGCACGCACTCGGCATCGAGCTTGTCCTGACGAACCTCAACCCGGGGGGCACTCGATCACCCACCATGAGCGAAATGAATCCGGCTATGCGGACGGCATTTGCCCTGACTGGCTGACACGAGTCGACTTGCCGCGGCGGCTGGGCCGGTGAACCGGCTGGGGCCGCTGGGCGTCGCCGTCATCCGCGGGCGTTACCGCGGATGTGCCCCTCCCCATGAGTTGCGGGGCTTCCGGTGCTGGTGGGAGAGATGCGAGCGGGCGAGTCGGCCTTTAGGCCGGGTTCTAATCCGGCCTGCTCGTGACCTGCACGCCGATCAGCGACATGCCGTCTGACCTGCGGAACACTGCCGTCCTTTGACATTGTTCTCCGCCGCCTTCTAACGCCATGTGCCCCCAATGTGCCCACGGGGCACGCCGACCAGGCGCGCGATTCGGCTCAGCCCGCCGCCGCCTTGACGTGAACCGACTGGTGCCATTCCAGGGCCTCGGGAGTGTCCCGGTACTCCAGAAGGTGCTGGCCCGCGATCTTCTCCAGCAGGTCCCTGACGTCGGCGGGCGTTGCGTGGAAGAACTCCCGGCGAAGGTTGACCTTGTTGACGCGCCGGTCGTTCAACGCGGCGTGCAGCCGCCCCTCAAGCCCGACCGCGTCGTCACTGAAGATCAGCGCGTGGGTATCGAACTTGAACGGCACCGAGGCGTCGCCCAGCTCCCGGACACGGTCCTCGGGTTCCAGACGGCGGGTCATGCCGATCTTGACGACGTCCTCGCCGAACGCGCCGATGTTGGAGATCACATACACATAGCCGGCCCGGACGTTGGCCTCGCGCGCCTCGACGTCGCTGACCGCCGCGCCGATCTCCTCCAGCTTCGCCTTGAGCTCATCCGCCCCCGCCTCATCCCCCTTGGCCAGCAGCTTCGACAGCGCGGAGCGGTAATGGGACTCCTCCTTGCGGAGCCTGGCCTTCTCCCGCTCGAACTCCCGCCGCGCGGCCTCCTCCTCACGCTGCTGCTCCCGCTGGGCACGGGTGCGCTCCTTCTCCTCCTCCTGCTTGGCCAGGTAGTCGGCGGTCAGCTCCAGTTCGTAGACCCGCAACCGGTGGTAGTCACCGCTGACGTGGATGCTCATCGTCTTGCCGAGCTTGACGATCATCTCCACCGCCTTCTCCAGGCGGTCGACCGCCGACTGCAGCTTGTACGGGCGCATCGTGCGCACGCAGTTGTCGGCCTCGGCGTTGTAAGCACGCAGCATCAGCTTGGAGAAGTCACGCACCATCCGGCGCCCCTCGGCCGCCGACCCGTTGACCTGCCAGCCGGTGGAACCCAGCACCGCCTTGCCGTCCTTGGACAAGTCCTTGATGCGCGCCTTGACCTGCGCCAGCCGCTCCTTGTAGGCCACCGCGTCACTCAACGGGTGCCGGTACTCATAGACACCGGCCTCCTGCAACAGCACGGTCTCCTCGGTCTGTACGATCAACCGCTCGACCTCGCGCAGACGCCGCGTGGCATCAGCGACAGCCGTCTGCAGTCCCTGATGCTCGGCATGCAGCGCCTCGGTCATCGCGGAGACGCGCACGGCGTCCATGCCACCCAGCCGCTCGACCCACGCGCGCAACTCGGCGTTCTCTGCCTCCAGCTTCTTCTTGCCGCTGAATAGCCCCCCACCGCTGCGCTCTGGTACCGCTGGAGCGGGAGCAGGCTGCGGCTGAACCGGAGGCGCAGAAGGCGGGGGCGACGGCTGTACAGGAACCCAGAACTCCCAGTCCGGCGGCGCCGGAGGCCATGACGGATACGGCTGCCATCCCTCCGGCGGCCGCCAGCCCACAGGAGGAACCGGCCATCCGGGAGGCGAATTGAACCGGTACTCCATCGTCACGCCCTCCTCGACCATGTGCCCGTCGCGACACATGCCACAAGAAGACAGCCACCTCGGCTCATTGGTTTACAACAACCTCAATAATTCGCAGGGACGCCTGCCAACGGCAGACCCCAGACACAGGGGGCAAATAAGGGTCTCTCCCACTCCTGACCGATGGGGACTAACGACCGCCCAGGTCAGGATCGGCCAGAGCCCTACGGCAATTAAAGGTCGCAACAGCACCAAGCGAATTCGGCTACGAATTAGCCTCCCCGGTTACGCACTGCATCAGGCCGACCGATTGGCCCGCGATCTAGCTGCCATCCCTCCCCCACCGCTACGGACGACGGACCGTCCTCGAATCCCTACCCCCCACACGAGGCGAGGGGCCGCGTCTCCGCCACAGAGATCACCATTGAGACGATGCTCACGGCAGTGGAGCAACTCCGTCCACAGCAGTACCTTGACGGCTTCGCCGAGCGGCACCAGCCGTTGACTCTGCTGTGGGCGATCGGGCGGGCGAGAAACGACAAGAACCGCTAGCGCCTTGGCCCGAGGCCGAGATGGAGATCGGGCGCCTCATCGACGAGTTCGGGCATCCGGGCGATGCCCGTAACCCCTACCTTCCTTTCCTGGCACTCAATGGCACTGCTCTATGGGAGTTGAGCGCCCCTCCACCTCCCAAAGGTCCGGAACCTCGACGACCTACGAAGGGCACCTGAAGAACCACATCAACCCGGTGTTCGGCCTGGTCCCCCTGATCTCCATACGGCCCACTTCGGTGCCGAAGTGGGTGAAGGACCTGCACGTGAAAGGCCTGGCCCCGCGTACGGTCGAGACCATCTATGTGATCTCTCCAGCATCATGCGCGGAGCCGTACGGGACGGCATGATCCGCCGCTCCCCCTGCGTCGACATCCGCCTGCCGGAGCCGGACATGACCACGATCCGGCTCCTCTCCCCCACCGAGGTGCTCGTGCTCTACCGGGCCATGCGGCCCGACTACGCGCCGCTGATCCTCCTGGGCGCCGCGGCCGGTCTCCGGCAGGGAGAAGCATTCGGCCTGGCCGTCGACCGGATCGACTTCGCCGATGGCATCCTGACGGTAAATCAGCAGGTCCTGGTGATCGATCGGCGTCCGACGCTGGCTCCGCCGAAGACGAAAGCTTCTGTCCGTGACGGCCGTTCTCGCTCGTGCGCTGGCCGAGTACATCGACGGGCACAAGCCTGAGGACGTGCTCTTTCGGACGGCGCGCGGGAACCTGATCCGGCGCGACTACTTCAACGCCGATGTCCTGAAGCCCGCGATCTTCCCAGCGGGAGTGCCGGTGGACATGACGTTCCACGATCTTCGACACACCTTCGCCAGTACGGCGCTCGCCGAGGGTGTGCCCATCTCCGAGGTGTCCCGGTGGCTCGGGCACGAGTCCATCACCACCACCGTGGATCTCTACGGGCACCTGGTCCCGGAGGCGTCGGAGCGGGCTCGCACGGCCCTGGACCACGCCTTCGCCGCGGCGGGCGAGCTCACCTGAATGTGCCCCCATTGTGCCCTCCGGCCGCTTCGATCTTGCCCGATCACGGCTTCACCGCAGGTCAGAGGAGGACAGGGCGGACGAGTCGGCCTGTAGGCCGGGTTTTGTCCTTTGCTTGCGCAAAGGGGCGACCATCCATCTAGGACCGCCGTTGCCGGCGGCCTCAAGCGGTCTACCCGCGCGACTCGGGCGGGTCACCCTCGAACGCCGCGCGCGGGATCCTCCGGGGAGGATCCCTTCTTGACCTTGCTCCAGGTGGGGTTTACCAAGCCGCCCACGTCACCGTGGGCGCTGGTGGTCTCTTACACCACCGTTTCACCCTTACCTCCCCCTATCGGGGAGGCGGTCTGTTTTCTGTGGCACTGTCCCGCGGGTCACCCCGGGTCGGCGTTACCGACCACCTTGCCCTGTGGAGCCCGGACCTTCCTCGGCGGGGCTTCGAGAAGCCCCAACGCGGTCGCCCGGCCGACTCGTCCGCTGTATCTCCAGTCTAACGGATCACAAGTCGCCTTTAATCCAGCGGCAAGCCTCACCAGGTCTGATAGGAGGCGTACGGCGGCGGCCCGTCCCCCCGAGGCCGCCGTCGTGCACCACTTGAGATCAGCGAAGGTGCGCTGTGTCGTTGAGCGATGTGACCAGTTCCGGCCCGTCGGGGAAGTAGTCGACCGACGACAGGGACGCTACATCGAGGTGCATGCGGTAGAGCGCGGCCGGGGGCGCCAGCAGCGCGAAGCGCAGGAACAGCTTGATCGGCGTCACGTGCGAGACGACCAGCACGGTCTTGCCCCTGTATTCGAGCAGCAGCCTGCCCCTGGCCTCTTCGACCCGCAGTGCCGCCTGCTCGAAGCTCTCACCGCCGGGCGGGGCCACGGACGGGTCGGCGAGCCAGTCGGCCAGCTCCTCCGGCCAGCGGCGCTGGATCTCGGTGAACGTGTGGCCTTCCCATTCGCCGAAGTCGACCTCGCGCAGCCCGTCGTCGACGGCGGTTTTGAGCCCCGTGAGTGAGGCGACGGCCTCACCCGTCTGGCGGGCACGCCGGAGCGGGGAGGTGACGATCACGTCGATCTCGTACGGCTTGCGGGACAGCCGGGCGGCGGCAGCCTCGGCCTGGGCGATGCCCTTGGGGGTCAGCTCGGGATCGCCGGTGCCGGAGAACCGGCGCTCGACCGAGAACGCGGTCTCGCCGTGGCGAAGGAGCAGTAACGAGGTGGCCGTCCTGGCCGGTCCCATCCAGCCGCTACCTCGCTGCGGCTCGGTGCGGAGCGGCGTCCCATCGGACGGCTTCGCCTCGGAGGAGGACGCAAAGGAGGCCGAGGAGGTGGGAGCGGTGAGAGCATCTGTGGAGGTGGGGCCGAGGTCGAAGACGGCTTCGTCGGCCGTGGTGGGGGAAGCCGGTGGCGGGAGGGGGGTGCCCTGCCATCTCGTGCCTCTGGCGGCGGCGTCCATGGCCTCGTTGGCGAGGCGGTCGGCGTCGCGGTTGCGCTCTCGCGGGATCCACTTCCAGCTCACGCGAAGGCGCCGCGCGAGGTCGGCCGCTTCCAGCGCGAGCGGGCGCAGCCCTTCGTTTTTGATCTTCCAGCGGCCGGCCATCTGCTCGATGACCAGCTTGGAGTCCATGCGCACCTCGACCGTGGCGCCGTCGCCGGCGAGGGCGAGCACCGACCGCAGGCCGGCGATCAGGCCCTGGTACTCGGCGACGTTGTTGGTCGCGACCCCGAGCGAGTCGGCCGCCTCGGCCAGCACCTGCCCATCGGGGTCCTTGACGACGGCGCCGTATCCGGCGGGGCCTGGGTTGCCCCGGGAGCCGCCGTCGGCCTCGATGACGAGCTTCACAGGCCCGACTCGGGGGTGCGGACAAGGATCCTGCGGCACTCCTCGCAGCGGACCACCTCGTCCGCGGCGGCGGCCCTGATGCGGTTGAGGTCGGCGATCGAGAGGGAGACCTTGCAGCCCTGGCACCGCCCGCCCTGCAGCATGGCCGCGCCGACGCCGTACTGCCCGCGCAGCTTCTCGTACAGGGCGAGCAGGTCGGCGGGGATGTCGGCGGTGATGCCGCCGCGCCTGCCCTTGGCCTCCCCGCTCTCCTTGTCGAGGGCGCCGAGCGCGATGTCGCGCTTCTCCTCCAGCGTGGAAAGGCCGGCGCCGATCTCGGCGCGCTCGGCCGACAGGCGCGCGGCCTGGGCCTCCGCCGCCTCCCGGCGCTCCATGATCTCCAGCACCACGTCCTCCAGGTCGCCCTGGCGGCGGTGGAGCGAGGTGATCTCGGACTGGAGGTTGGACAGATCCTTCGGAGAGGAGACCTGGCCGGAGTCGAGGCGCTTCTGGTCGCGCTCGGCGCGCACCCGCACCGCGTCGACGTCGGACTCGGCCTTGGCCTGCTCCCTCGCCAGGTCGCTGGTCTCGGTCTCCGCCGCGATCACTTCGGTCGCGAGGCGGGCCAGCTTGGCCGAACGCTCGTCGATCTCGGCGAGCTCGGGCAGCGTGCGGCGGCGATGCGCCAGCCGGTCGAGGACGGCGTCAAGCTCGGCCAGCTCGAGCAGACGCTTCTGTGCTTCCGGGGCTGCTTTCACTTAATTCCTCGCACTGTGCTGTTGTCGTCCAGGCGTCCGTGACCGTCTCGGAGACGCGCGTCTCAACATTAATCCCCCTGGCGGCCAACCCTGACGCGAGAAGCTCCGCGGCCTGGGGCAGCCAGGGCCATTCTGTGGCCCAGTGGGCCGCGTCGATCAGTGCCGGACCGCCCGAGAACGCTCCGGACTGCATGAACTCGCTGGCCGGGTGGTGCCTGAGGTCGGCGGTCAGGAAGACGTCGGCGGCGCGGGCCGTGCCGAGGAGGGAATCTCCGGCACCGCCGCTGACGGCGACCGTGCGCACCAGGCGGGACGGGTCGCCGGCGACCCGCAGGCCCCACGCGGTGCGCGGGAGCCCCCGGGCGGCCTGGGAGGCGAAGTCCTGGAGCGTCAGGGCCTCCCGCAGCTCGCCGACGCGGCCGAGGCCGCGGCCCGGGTCGTCCGGCGAGGGCCGCAGGGGGCGCAGCTCTCCGGCGAGCCCGACAGCCCTGGCCAGAGCGTCGGAGACGCCGGGGTTGGCCACGTCGGCGTTGGTGTGCGCGGTGTAGAGGGCGATGTCGTGCTTGATCAACCGGTGGATCAGCGCGCCCTTGGCCGTGTCGGCGGCCACGGTGGTCGTACCCCGCAGGTAGAGAGGGTGGTGGGTGACGATCAGGTCGGCTCCCCAGGCCATCGCCTCGTCGGCGACGCTCGCCACCGGATCGACCGCAAACAGGATCTTGCCTACGGGTTGCGCCGGATCTCCGCAAACCAGGCCCACAGCGTCCCAGGTCTCCGCCCAAGCGGGGTCATACGTCGATTCAAGTTCCGCGATGATCGCGGACAACGCCGTTGGGGACACGTGCGCAGACTATCGCCACGATCTACTGTAAGTAGGTCCTGACACCCGGAGGGCTGGCGAAATGGCACCAACGGTAGCGATCATTGGGGCGGGCTTCGGCGGGCTGTGCATGGGGATCCAGCTCCAGAGGGCCGGGATCACGACGTACACGATCTTCGAGAAGGCGGGCCGCGTCGGCGGCACCTGGCGGGACAACACCTACCCGGGAGCCGCCTGCGACGTGCCTTCCCACCTGTACTCCTACTCGTTCGAGCAGCGTCACGACTGGACGCGCCGCTTCCCCCGGCAGCAAGAGATCCTCGCCTACCTCGAGCACTGCGCCGACAAGTACGGCCTGCGCCCGCACCTGCGGCTGGACACCGAGGTGACGGCCGCCGCCTTCGACGAGTCGGTGAACCGGTGGCGGGTCACGACGGCCGGCGGGGAGGAGGAGCTGTTCGACGTGGTCGTCTCCGGCGTGGGCCAGCTGAACCGGCCGCGCCTGCCCGACATTCCGGGAATCTCCTCCTACGAGGGCACCGGCTTCCACTCGGCCCGCTGGGACCACCAGCACGATCTCACCGGGCGCCGCGTCGCCGTGATCGGCAACGGCTCCTCGGCCGCGCAGATCATCCCGCGCGTCGCCCGCGTCGCCGGCCACCTGGACGTGTACCAGCGCACGCCCAACTGGGTGATCCCCAAGGCGGACGGGGAGTACAGCCCGCGCGAGCGGCTGGCGTTCGAGCGCGTGCCGCTCCTGCTGGCCGCCGACCGCGAGCGGATCTTCCGGTTCCTCGAGGGCCTGGTGTTCCCCGTGCTCGTCGGGGGCTGGAGCCGGCGGCTGATCACCAAGCGCGCCAAGGGCCACCTGACGCGGCAGATCGAGGATCCGGCGCTCCGTGCCAAGCTCACGCCGGCCTACCCGATCGGCTGCAAGCGCATCGTGATCGACAGTGACTTCTACCCGGCGCTCACCCAGCCCAACGTGGACCTCGTCACCGAGCCGATCACCCGCATCGTGCCCGGCGGCGTCGAGACCGCGGGCGGCACCGTCCGCGAGGCCGACACGATCGTGTACGCGACCGGCTTCGAGTCGACCGGCTTCCTGGCGCCGATCGAGATCACAGGGCGGGAAGGCCGCAGGCTGCACGACGTGTGGAAGGACGGCGCCGAGGCCTACCTGGGCGTCGCCGTGCCTTACTTCCCGAACCTCTTCCTGCTGTACGGGCCGAACACCAACCTCGGGCACAACTCGATCATCCTGATGATCGAGTCGCAGGTCCGCTACATCATGGGCTGCCTGCCGCTGCTGTCCGCGCACGGCCCGATGGAGGTACGGCCGGCCACCATGGACGCCTGGCGCCGGGCTCTCGACCAGGCCATGGCCCGCACCGTCTGGGAGGCGAGCTGCCACAGCTGGTACAAGAACGCCGCCGGGAGGGTGACCAACAACTGGCCCCGGCCGACGACGGTGTACCGCAGGATCACGAGGGCACCCCGGCCCGGGGCGTACACCTTCGGCTGACCTCCCGCGGCGAGGCTCAGGAGCCGGCACCTCGGATTTCGATTTGCACGGGGTGCGTATACGGTCGGATGAAACCGGACACTCGGGGCGAACAAGGTGCCCCTTCCGGACGGCCGGCTTCCGCGTCGCGGGCATGACGCGTGGGAAGGACCGCCTGCGAGGTCCACGCGCTGAGAGGAGTCCACACGTGTTCGCTGACCTGCACCAGGACGCGATCGTGGCAGACACCCACAACGACCTTCTGATGGCGGTCTCGGCGAGGCCGCCGGAGATGTGGGCGTCGTTCTTCCGGGAGCGGTGGCTGCCCCAGCTCCGCGAGGGCGGCGTCGACGTGCAGGTCCTCCCGGTCTTCATCGACAGCCAGTACCGCCCCGAAGGCGCGCTCCGCCAGACCCTGCGGATGATCGAGTGCGCTCACGTGCTGGCCGAGGGCAACCCCGACGACGTGAGCATCTGCTACGACGGGCAGCAGGTCGACGAGGCCCTCGCGCTCGGCAGGATCGCCCTGGTCATCGCCCTTGAGAGCATGCCCGGCCTGGACGCGAGCGTGGAGCTGCTGCCCACCCTGTTCCGCCTGGGCGTCCGCGTCGCCTCCATCGCCCACTGGGGCCGTACGCCGCTCGCCGACGGCAGCGGGGAGGACGCGACCGGCAGCCGCCTCACCTCGTACGGCGTCGCGGCCCTGCGGGAGATGGAACGGCTTGGCATGATCTTCGACATCTCCCACCTGGGAGCGTCGGGCGTGGCGCACGTACTGGAGATCGCCACCAGGCCGGTCATCGCGACGCACTCCTCCGCGCGTGCCCTGCGCGACCACCACCGCAACCTCACCGACGAGCAGCTTCGCGCGGTGAGCGCGGGGGGCGGCGTCGTCTGCGTCAACTTCCTCGCGGCGTTCCTGTCGGAGAAGCCCGAGGGCTACACGGTGGAGCGGCTGGCCGACCACATCCTGCACATCGCGGACGTCGCCGGTGTCGACCACGTCGGCCTCGGCCCCGACTTCATGCGGGAGGTCATGGTCGACCTGACACCGCCCTGCTGCGAGGGGTTCAGCTACAGCGGTATCGACTCGCGAGTGGCCATCGACGGGCTCGACGGGCCGGGCGGCATGCCCCTGGTCACCGAGCAGCTGCTCAAGCGTGGCCTGGGCGAGGAGGACATCCGCAAGATCCTCGGCGGCAACGTGATGCACCTGTTCCGCGCCGAACTGGGACGTCCCGCGCCGAAGACGGCCGAGCCGGGGCTCGTCAGGTGATGCCGGGCGACCTTCCGGTCATGCTGGACGACCTGGAGGAGCTCGTCCTGCGCGAGTCCTTCTCCTCCGATCATGACGCGGTGGCCGCCAGCGCCACGGTGGTCGCCGCCCTTGGCGCCAGGCATCTCGGCGTGCGGCCCGAGCCCATCGTGGTCGGCGGGGTCACGCACCTGCGCTGGACCTTCGGCACCCCGCGCGTCCTGCTCCTCGGCCACCACGACACGGTGTGGCCGATCGGGTCGCTGCGCACACACCCGTGGTCGGTCACCGGCGGCGTCGCCCGGGGGCCCGGGGTGTTCGACATGAAGGCCGGCCTGGTCCAGATGTTCCACGCGCTGCGCTCGATCGCGTCGGCGGACGGGGTGTGCGTGCTGGTGACGGGCGACGAGGAGCTGGGCTCGCGTACCTCAAGGGATCTCATCGAGCAGAGCGCCCGGGGCTGCTCGGCCACGCTGGTCCTGGAGGCGAGCGCCGACGACGGCGCGCTGAAGACCGCGCGCAAGGGCGTCTCGCAGTACGAGGTCGCCGTGCACGGCATGGCCGCCCACGCCGGCCTGGAGCCCGAGAAGGGGGCGAACGCCGGGGTCGAGCTGGCCCACCAGGTGCTCGCCATCGCCGCGATGGCCGACCCCGAGGGCTCGACGACCGTGACCCCGACGGTGATGAGCGCGGGCACGAGCAGGAACACCGTGCCCGCGGAGGCGGCCGTCGCCGTCGACGTGCGCACGGCGGACCTCGCGGCGCAGGCCCTTGTCGACGTGCGGATGCGCGCGCTGTCGCCGAGGCTGCCCGGCACGCGGCTCGCGGTGACCGGCGGGCCCAACCGGCCCCCGATGGACGCCGCCTCCTCCTCCGCCCTGTTCAAGCTGGCCGAGCAGGTGGCGAACGAGCTGGGCATCGGTCCCCTGGGCGGCGTGCCCGTGGGCGGCGCCTCGGACGGCAACTTCACGGCCGGCATCGGGTGCCCCACGCTCGACGGCCTCGGCGCGGTGGGCGGCGGGGCCCACGCGGCACACGAGCACGTGGTCGTCGAGGAGATGCCCCGTCGCGCGGCCCTGCTGGCCAGGCTGGTGGAAGCGATCCTGGAGGGCCGGCAGTGACCGGGCCCGGGGGGCGGGCCATCACCTCGGCACTCGCCGGCGCGGCCACCGACCAGTGGCAGGCCGCCGCCCGGCGCGCGGGGGTCGAGGTGCGCGAGCTGCACGAGATCGCCGAGTTCGAGCTGGTCCACCGCCTGTACGACGAGATCTGGCATACGGAGCCAGCGAACGTCCCGATGACCGTGGAGCTGATGCGCGCGCTGTCCCACAGCGGCAACTACGTGGCCGGAGCCTTCGAGGGCGCCGCGCTGGTCGGCGCGAGCGTCGGCTTCCTCGCCGGTCCCCCCGGTACGGCCCTGCACTCGCATGTCACGGGCGGCATCATGGGACGCGGCATCGGGTTCGCCCTGAAGCTTCACCAGCGCGCCTGGGCGCTGTCTCGGGGGCTCGGCCAGATCTCCTGGACCTATGATCCCCTGGTGCGCAAGGCGTGGCGCCACGTGGTGCGCGACGTGCTCGGCGGGCTGATCGACGGCGGGGCGCGCGTCACCGGTTTCACCACCGACGGCCACTACATCCTGGAGCGAGCGTGAAGATCACCGGTGTCGAACTGCGCAGGATCGCGATGCCGCTGGTCGCGCCGTTCCGTACCTCGTTCGGCACCGAGACCGAGCGGGACGTGCTGCTGGTCAGGGTGGTCACCCCGGAGGCCGAGGGGTGGGGCGAGTGCGTGGCGATGTCCGAGCCCCTGTACTCCTCGGAATACGTCGACGGCGCCGCCGAGGTGATGCGCCGCTTCCTGATCCCGGCGCTGACCGCCCTGCCGGGCCTCGACGCGTACGCCGTGGGCCGGGCGCTCGAGCCCTTCAAGGGCCACCGGATGGCCAAGGCCGCGCTGGAGACCGCCGTGCTCGACGCCGAGCTGCGGGCGGCCGGCAGGTCGTTCGGCGACTTCCTCGGCGCCTCCCGTGACCGGGTGCCCTGCGGAGTGTCGGTCGGCATCATGGACTCGATCCCGCAGCTCGAGCCGTTCACCCTCCAGGACGGCCACCTGCCCGTCCCCACGGGGCCCGGCCTCGGCGTGGACCCCATCCCGGACATCCTGGACAAGGTCACTATCTCCAAGGAGTGGATCTCCGCCTGAACGGAAACGGATCACGCTTGTACGGCGGCGGGGGCTAGAGATATCGCATAGAAAGCGTGTGCTCGCAGCGTCGGTCACCGCTGTGAGCAGGTGAGCGCGGGAGCCTGGAGCTCGCTTCATCGTCATGCGTGATCGGGGGATTCACTTGCGACGTCTTTTCACTGGCCTGAGCTCTCTGGCCCTGGTCCTCGGTGCGGCTGTCGCCGCCGGGTCCGCGGCCGGCGCCTCTTCGTCCTGGGAGCCACCACCCGGTGCGCCCAGCGTGGGGGACCAGCCCGGGGTCGCGCCGGCACCACTGCCGGCGCCCAGCATCTGGCCGATACCGACACCACCGCCGGGACCCCACACCGGACCGCCACCCGGACCGCACACGGGGCCCCCGCCGGCACCGGGGCCCCACATCGAGCCTCCGCCGGGACCCCACGTCGGTCCGGTGCCGGCCCCGCACACCCGGATTCTGGTCCTGAGCAAGCGCCGCGGTACCACACCGTTTCCGGCCGACCGCATCGTGACCCTGCGATGCGCGCCTCCCGGAGGGACACACCCCTCGCCGGTGAGCGCCTGCCGTCTGCTCGCCCTGGTCGGTGGCAATCCGGGCGTGTTGAACGTGTCGCCGTGGGTCCACTGCACGAGGATCCACGATCCCGTGACGGTCACCGCCGTCGGCAGCTGGGACGGTCGCCACATCGCGGTGCGCCACACCTACCCCAACCCGTGCGTCCTGCGAGCCGCCACAGGTTCGGTCTACCAGTTCTGACAGAGCGTACGCCGTACACGAGGGTCCCGGCCGGCGGCCGGGACCCTCGTCGTCCGACGGCCGCTCAACTCGTGCGGAGGTAGTCCTCCCGGAGCCTGTGGCGGGAGAGCTTGCCCGTCGGGGTGCGGGGCAGTTCGTCGCGGTATTCGATGACGCGTGGGTGCTTGAAGCGGGCGATGCGCGGTTCGCAGTGCGCGAGCAGCTCGGCGGTCAGCTCCAGTCCAGTACGGGCGCCCGGGACCGGCTGGACCAGCGCGACCACCTTGTGGCCCCACTCCTCGTCCGGGACGCCGATCACGGCGACGTCGGCCACGATCGGATGTTCCAGCAGCGCGGCCTCGATCTCGGCGGGGTAGATGTTGACCCCGCCCGAGATGATCAGATCGGTGCGGCGGTCGCACAGGAACAGGTAGCCGTCTTCGTCGAGGTAGCCGATGTCGCCCGGCGCGTACCACTCGCCCCGCTTGCTCGCGGCCGTCTTGCCGGGGTCCTTGCGGTACTGGAAGGACCCAAGGGACGACTTGACGTACACCATGCCGGGCTCCCCGGGGGGCAGCACGGCGCCGCTCTCGTCGAGGATCCTGGCCTCGAACGTCGGCGCGGGGCGGCCGACGGTGCCGGGACGCGCCAGCCAGTCGTGCGGCTTGACGTAGAAGGCGATGGTCGACTCGGTGGAGCCGTAGTACTCGTAGAGCACCGGCCCCCACCACTCCATGATCCCCCTCTTGACGGCGACGGGGCAGGCCGCGCCGGTGTGGATCACCTGCCGGAGTGACGAGACGTCGTACCTCTCCTTGACCTCGGCGGGGAGCCGGAGCATCCGGTGGAACATCGTGGGGACCATCATCGCGTTGGTCACACGGTGCTTCTCGACCAGTTCGAGGATGTTCACCGGGTCGAACCTCTGGGTGATCACCACGGTGTGCCCGAGGTTGAGCGCGAGCGTGGTGTGCGCGCACGGCGAGGAGTGGTAGATCGGCGAGGTGACCAGGTGGACGCCGTCGCCGGGACGCAGGTCGCACACCTCGCCCGCGAACCACGCGGTCAGCGGCGCGGTGTCCTCCGGCGTGGAGTTCGACAGCGACCGCTGCACGCCCTTCGGGAACCCGGTCGTGCCGGAGGTGTACCACATGACCGACCCGCTGGAGCGGTTCTCCGGCGTGCCGGGCGACTGTCCCTCGGCCAGAGCGGCGTGCCCGGCGAACGTCGCCTCCTCGGGGATCCCGGCCGACGCGCGGGCTTCCTTCACGGTGCCGGCGGGCATCCCGTCGATCTCCCCGTGGACGATGATCCCGGCGTCGCAGTCGCCGAGGATGTACGCGATCTCGGCGGCGGTGAGATGCCAGTTGACGGGCACGTAGTACAGGCCGATCTGACCGGTGGCCAGCAGCATGACCACGGCGTCGATCCCGTTGGGCAGCACGCCCGCGACCACGTCGCCCTTGCCCAGCCCGCGCGCCCGCAGCCCGTTCGACACCTGGTTGACGCGGCCGAGCAGCTCGCCGTACGTGGTGACCGACCCGTCGGCGCCGATCACCGCCGTGCGGGCGGGATCGGCCTCGGCGATCCTGTAGAAACCGGGCAGCTCGCTGATGTCCATGCAGCACTCCTCGATCGCGGGGCGGATCGGATCACGAGGTCGTCGAGGTCGTCGAGGTCGGTCTGGTCAGCAGGTCGCGGGTACGGGCCGGAGGCGGTCAGATGACGAGGTCGGCGAGGCGGGCGCGGTGGGTTCTGGGCGGACCGAGAAGGACCTCATCGCTCTTGGCCCGTTTGTAATAGAGATGCGCATCGTGTTCCCAGGTGAAACCGATGCCGCCGTACAGCAGGAGCTGGTCGCGCGCCACCTCGAAGCAGGCGCGCCCCACGTACGCCTGGGCCAGCGCGGCGGCCTCCGGCAGCTCGCCCGGAGCCTCGTCGGCGGCCCAGGCGGCGTAACGCACGATCGCGTCGGCCTGCTCCAGCTTGCAGTGCATGTCGGCCAGCTTGTGCTTGACCGCCTGGTACGAGCCGATCTGGCGGCCGAACGCCATCCGGATCTTGCTGTAGGCCACGATCGCGCCGAGCCCCGCGCGCAGCACGCCGAGCTGCTCGGCCGCGAGCGCCACGGAGATCAGGTCGAAGGCCCGTGCGAGCCCCCGTGCGGCGGCCTCCCCGCCGCCGACGAGCCGGCCGGGGGCGCCGTCGAAGGTCAGGCGGGCTTGGCGGCGCGTGAGGTCGAGCGTCGTCAGCGGTGTACGGCCGACGCCCGGGGCGCCCGGCTCCACCGCGTACACCGCGTCGTGGTCGCCCGTGATGACGAGGATGAGGTCCGCGTCGGCGCCGTTGAGCACCACGGGGACCTCGCCGCGCAGCGTGCCGCCCGACACGGTGACGCCGCCGGGGTTGCCGGGGAGCGGGGCGAGGGTGGCCACCGTGGTCCCCGCGGCGACGCGCGCGAGTAGGTCCTCGGCGCCGGCCAGCTCGGTGAGGACGATGGTGGCGAACACGGTGGCGAGCAGCGGTCCGGGCAGGAGCGCGGCACCGGTCTCCTCCAGGACCACGGCCAGGTCGGCGTGCCCGGCCCCCGCGCCGCCGTGCTCCTCGGAGACGATCAGGCCCGCCAGCCCGAGCTCACCGTTGAGCCTCCGGTAGACCGCCCGGTCGTAGCCGTCGGTGGTCTCGATGTCCTGGCGGACCTTGGCGAGCGGGGAGGCCGCGCCGAGGAAGGACCGGACGGCGGCGCGGAGCTCGCTCTGCTCGGCGGACAGGACGAGCCTCATACCTGCGTACCCACTTTCAGGTCCTTGAAGGGCACCTTCTTGTCGACCCGTGGCTCGGGGGGCAGGTCGAGCACCCGGTCTCCGATGATGTTGCGCATGATCTCGTTGGTGCCCCCGCCGAGGGACATGGCCGGGGCGAGGGCGATCGCGCCGGCCAGCCCGCCCTGGCCCTCGTACGCGACGGCCTCCGGGCCGGCCAGCGAGACGGCGAGGTCGGCCTGGAAGTTGACGAGCTCGGCGAGCAGGAGCTTGGCGGCGCTGCCCCGCGCGCCCGGGAAGACGCCGGCCCTGGTCTCCTGCGAGAGCTTGGCGTTGAACAGCGCGAGCGCGCGGCTCCTGATGTGGAGCTCGACGAGCCGGTCGCGCACCAGGGGGTCGGAGGTGTCGACGATCTTCCGCAGGCTCTCGAACGACGCCGGATTGTCGCGCTGGCCGCTCATGCCGACCCCGCTGGAGATCGACAGCCGCTCGTGCAGGAGCGTGGTGACCGCGCAGCTCCAGCCGTCGTTGACCTCGCCGATGACGTTCCCCGGGGCGATGTGCACGTCGTCGAAGAAGATCTCGTTGAAGTGGGCGCGCCCGGTCATGTCCTTCAGCGGCCGGACGGTCACGCCGGGAGCGCGCATGTCGACGATGAGCATCGTCAGGCCCTTGTGCTTGGGCACGTCGACGTCGGTGCGCGTGAGCAGCAGGCCGAAGTCGGCGTGCTGGGCGACCGAGGTCCAGACCTTCTGGCCGTTGACGATCCAGCCGCCGTCATCGGCGGGGACGGCCCGGGTCTGGAGGCTCGCCACGTCGCTGCCCGCGCCGGGCTCGGAGAACAGCTGGCACCAGATCTCCTCGCCGCGCAGGATCCTCCTGATGTGGCGGGTCTTCTGCTCAGGGGTGCCGAGGTCGACCAGCGTGGGACCGCACATGCCGAGTCCGATCGAGAACACGTAGGTCGGCAGCGTGACCCCGCTCGCCTCGGTGGCGAAGGCGCGTTCCTCGGCCTGGGTGAGGCCCTGGCCGCCCCACTCGGCGGGCCAGGTGATGCCGGAGTAGCCCGCGTCGTGGAGCCGGGCCATGAAATCCTTCGCGGGGGCGAGACCGTCCTCGTCCGAGGCGCCCTCGGCTCGGGCTCCGGGGGCGTTGGCCGCGAGCCAGCTCCTGGCGCGCCGCTGGTACTCCTCAAGGTCCATGTTCACTCCACCGCCTGGGCATCAGTGAGCACTTACTCTAACCAGCGGCGAATCGGGCGTACAGATCATCCCTCTGTTCGGCCGGTGAGCGAAGACGGATCACCACGCCACTCCCGCAGTGGTGAGCGAAACGTCCAGCCGGGGCGGCACGGGAGTCCGGGAATGGGCACGATGCGGAGCCGTGAGCGACAGGAATCTTCTCAACGGCCGCACTTTCATCATGATCAGCTCGACGGCGAGCGAGGTGAACGCCGTAGATCCCACGCGGTTCGCCTACGAGGAGGCGGACGGTCTCATCTGGGGCAGTTACACCGGCGACACCGTGACCCACGGCCGGTTCGTGGGCACCAGGGACGACGACCGCATCGAGATCATGTACGTCCACGGGCTCAAGGCGGGCGGGCGGCCCTCCGGGCGCAGCACCAGCCGCATCGAGTCCCTGCCCGACGGCCGCCTGCGCCTGGTCGAGGAGTTCACCTTCGACGGCGACGACACCCCCCAGACCAGCGTCTGCGAAGAGGCCTGATCTCCCAGTCGAACCGCCGTACGGCGGCGCCGCACCACGACCCACCGTCCCGGCGCCGGGAGCAAGCCGCCCACAGCCGGGTCGGGGGCGGCCGGCCAGACGTCCCGGGGTCAGGCGTCCTTGTGCATGTCGGCGCGGCCTTCGGCGGCGCCTACGAAGCGCATCTTGCCGAGGGGGACGTTCGGCGGGGGCGGGGGGTCGGCGGCGGGGGGCCTGCGCGGCGTCTGGCGGGGGCGGCGGTCGGAGGGCAGCACGTACGGCCGCTTGAGCACCTCGTCCAGGATGAAGACCGTCTCGGTGGCCTTGACGGCGGGGATGCTCGCGAGGCGCTCGGTCACCAGCGCGTGCACCGCCGCGACGTCGGCCATCCTGACCTGGATCATCGCGTCGTGCTGCCCGGTGGTGATCGCGCAGTACTCCACCTCGGGCATCTGCGCGAGCTGGGCGCGGAACTGCTTCCACATCTGCTGCCGCACCGTCACGAACACCAGCGCGGTGATGCCGAGACCGGCCCGCACGTGGTCGACCTCGGCGGTGAACTTTTTGATCACACCGTCCGCGCGCAGCGCCTCGAACCTGGTGTAGGCGCTGGCCCGGGAGATCCCGACCCGCTCGGCCAGCGCCGCGACCGAGATGCGGCCGTTCTCCCGCAGGACCTCCAGGATCTTCATGTGCGTCGCGTCGAGCTGGAGGCCGATGCCGATCCGTCCAGTGACCCCGGTCCCGGGCGACGGCGAGCCTGACATTTCGGTCATACCTGGTTCCTAAGCGTGATATCCGTCTCGGCTTCCCGCCGCGAGCTGGACGTTTTATCGGACAATCCTGGACGACACGCTAACAATCGTCCACATAGCACCAATTCCGGAGGCCACAGAATGGCGACCCGTCCGCGGCGCCGTACGGCATGGCAGGCAAAGGCGGCTCTCCTGCCGGTCCTGCTCACCGGCGCGCTCTCCCTCGCCGCCTGCTCCGGTGGCAGCACGCCCACCACGTCGTCCCAGAGCGGCGGCGCGAGCAAGACCCTGGTGATGGACGCCTCCTTCACCCTCAAGACCGCGGACCCCGGCCGCAACTACGAGCCGACCGGACTGCTCATCGGCAAGGCGCTCTACGACACCCTGCTGACCTTCGAGGGCTCCGACGTCACCAAGCCCGTTCCCTCCCTCGCCGAGTCCTACGAGCAGTCGGCCGACGGCAAGACGCTCACGCTGAAGCTCAAGCAGGGCGCGACGTTCTCCGACGGCTCCCCGGTCACCGCCGACGACGTCGTCTTCTCGCTGAACCGTGTCCGCGACCTGAAGGGCAACCCGTCCTTCCTCCTCGACGGGGTGGAGGTCGCCAAGACCGACGCCACCACCGTCACGCTGACCTCCAAGACCGCCAACCCGGCGCTGCCGTTCATCCTCCCGAACCCGGCCCTCGGCATCGTGAACTCCAAGGTCGTCAAGGAGCACGGCGGCACCGCCGACACCTCCGACAAGGCCGAGCAGTACCTCAACGGCGCCTCCGCCGGCTCCGGGCCGTACGAGCTGGAGTCCTTCAACGCCCAGTCGCAGGTGGTGCTGAAGGCCAACGCCAAGTACTGGGGCACGAAGAAGCCCACGTACACCAAGGTCGTGCTGCGCAACGTCGAGTCCGCCACCCAGAAGCTGAACGTGCAGCGGGGTGACAGCCAGGTCGCCCTCGACCTGTCCGGAGACCAGATCAAGGGCGTCGCCGGAGACCTGCAGACCACCAAGACCGCCTCGGCCAACGTCGTCTTCATGCTCGCGAACCAGGACCCCGGCGTCAGCAAGGTCACCAACAACCCCAAGGTCGTCGAGGCCATCCGCAAGGGCGTCGACTACCAGGGCCTGCTGGAGCTCGCCGGTGAGGGCTCGGTCCAGGCGCCGGGCGTGATCCCGACGATGCTGCTGGGCGCGCTGCCCGCCGACCAGGCCGTCAAGCGGGACGTGGAGGGCGCCAAGGCGGCCCTCGCCGCCAGCGGCGTCAGCAACCCGAGCGTCAAGCTGGAGTACCCGAGCGACATCTCGCTGCAGGGCCTGTCGTTCCAGCCCTTCGCCGAGCGCATCCAGGCCAACCTCAAGGAGGTCGGCATCACCGTCGAGCTGGCTCCCGCCCCGGTGGCGACCGCGCTCGACAACTACCGCAACGGCAAGGAGGAGCTCGGCCTGTGGTACTGGGGCCCGGACTACCCGGACCCGACCGACTACCTGGCCTTCCTCCCCGGCAAGACGGTCGGCCTGCGGGCCGGCTGGAAGGCCGGGGCCGACAAGGAGCTGGAGGCCGCGGGCGACAAGGCCGCCACGACCATCGGCGACGACGCGCGCAAGCAGATGTACGTCGACATCCAGAACACGCTCAACGCGTCGGGGCCGTTCGTCCCACTGGTCCAGCCCAGCCAGAACATCGTGACGGCCGCCTCCGTCACCGGCCTCGCGTTCCACCCGGTGTGGACGGTCGATGTCGCAGCCCTCGGCGCCAAGTGACGCCCCCGCGGGGGGCACGGCTGCGCGCCGTGCCCCCCGCACGGGTGGAAGGGGGCTGCGGCACCCCTTGGCGAGGTTCCTGCTCCGCAGGATCGCCGTCGCGGTGCTGCTCGGCTTCGGGATCACGCTGGTCACGTTCGTCCTGACCAACCTCGTGCCGGGCGACCCTGTGACGGCCAACCTCGGCCAGCGCGCCCTCGGCGACCCGGCGATCGTCGCGCAGTTCCGCGCCGAGCACGGCCTCGACAAGCCGCTCCCCGCGCAGTACCTGACGTATCTCGGCGGGCTCGTCCGGGGCGACCTCGGCATGAGCCAGCAGAGCCACCGGCCCGTCCTGACCGACCTCGCGGAGTTCGTCCCCGCCACGATCGAGCTGGCCGGCGGGGCGATCGTGATCTCGCTGATCACGGGCGTCGCGTTCGGGGTCGTCGCCGCGCTGCGCCGCGACCGGCTGTCGGACCAGATCCTGCGCGTGACGAGCCTCATCGGCATCTCCGTGCCGACGTTCTGGCTCGCGCTGGTGGCGTTCTACGTGTTCTTCTTCCGCCTCCAGATCACCCCGGGCAGCGGGCGCGTCGCCCCCGACATGAGCGCGCCGCCGGGCGTCACAGGCCTGTACACGATCGACGCCGCGCTCGCGGGACAGTGGGACGTGTTCTCCTCGTCCGTGGGCCACCTGATCACCCCCGCGCTCGTGCTCGCCGCGTACACCATCGGGCTGCTGACGCGGTTCACCCGCTCGGCGGTGCTGGAGGTGCTCGGCCAGGACTACGTGCGCGCCGCGCGGGCCAAGGGCCTGCCGGGCCGCGTGATCCTTTTCCGGTACGTGCTGCGCTCGGCGCTGGTGCCGATCATCACGGTGGCCGGCCTGGCGTTCGGCAGCCTGCTCTCGGGCACCGTGCTGGTCGAGTCCGTCTTCGCCAGGCCCGGCATCGGCCAGTACGCCTACAAGAGCGCCACGACCCTCGACCTGCCCGCCGTCATGGGCGTCGGCCTGGTGGTCGGGGGCGTGTACGTCCTCATCAACCTGGTGGTCGACATCCTGTACGGGATCATCGACCCGAGAGTGAGACTGTCGTGAGTCCGTACACGGGCCCCCGCCCGAGAGTGAGCCCGTACACGGGCAATCCCGTCGGCCCGCGCGCGGGAGTGAGGCCCGCGTGAGGATCCTTTCGCGCCTTCCCGAGGCGTGGCGGCAGCCGCTCGCCGTGGTGGGGGCCGTGGTGGCCGTCGCCTGGCTCCTGGTCGCCGCCGCCGCTCCCCTGCTCGCGCCGCACGACCCGCTGGCCCAGGATCTGCCCCGGCTGGCCTCCCCCGGTCCCGGGCACTGGTTCGGCACCGACCAGCTCGGCCGCGACATCCTGTCCCGGATCATGTACGGGGCCCGGGTGTCCATCCCGCTGACGCTGCTGCTGGTGGTGCTGTCGCTGCTGATCGGCGGCGCCCTCGGCGCCTGCGCCGGATATTTCGGTAGATGGGTGGGGGAAGGGATCATGCGGCTGGCCGACCTGGTCTTCGCGTTCCCCACCGTGATCCTCGCGATGGTCGTCGCCGCGGCGCTCGGGGCCAGCCTGACCAACGCGGTGCTCGCGGTCCTGGTCGTGGCCTGGCCCGCCTACGCCCGCGTGACACGCGGCCTGGTCCTCGGCATGCGGGAACGGGAGTTCGTGCTCAGCGGCCGGCTGCTCGGCTTCTCCGCCTGGCGCTCCCTGCGGGTGGACGTGCTCCCCAACGTGACGGGCCCGATCCTCGTGCTCGCCACGCTCGACATCGGCACGGCACTGCTCCTGCTGTCGGGGCTGTCCTTCCTCGGGCTCGGGGCCAAGCCGCCGTCCCCCGAGTGGGGCGCGATGGTCGCCGCCGGCGTGGACGTGTTCGACAGCTGGTGGGTCGCGACCTTCCCGGGCCTCGCCATCCTGACCGTGGTGCTGGCGTTCAACTTCCTCGGCGACACGCTGCGCGACGCGCTGGACCCCCGTACGGCCCGCGCCATCAAGGAGCGTGCGCTGTGAGCTCAACAGGCACCCCAACGGTGCTGAGCGTCGAGGGACTGAAGGTCTCCATCGGCGAGCACGAGATCCTGCGCGGGGTCGACATCGGCCTGCGCCCCGGCCGCGTCCACGGCCTCGCGGGCGAGAGCGGCTCGGGCAAGACCATGACGGGACTGGCCGCGCTCGGCCTGCTCCCCCACGGCGCCAGGACCTCCGGCCGCGTCGTGCTCGACGACGGGCGCAACCTGCTCGAACTGCCCCAGCGCGACCTGAACGAGGTCAGGGGACGCGAGATCGCGATGGTCTTCCAGGACCCGGCGACCAGCCTGCACCCGATGCTGTCGATCGGCCGCCAGATCACCGAGCACATGCGTCACCATCTCGGGCTCGGCAAGGCCGAGGCGCGGGCACGGGCCATCGAGCTGCTCGGCCAGGTGCGAATCCCGGGCCCGGCGGCGGCGGTCGACCGCTACCCGCACCAGTTCTCCGGCGGGATGCGCCAGCGCATCGCCATCGCCATCGCGCTGGCGTGCGGCCCGAAGGTCCTGATCGCCGACGAGCCGACCACCGCGCTCGACGTCACCGTCCAGGCGGGGGTCCTGCGGCTGCTCAGAGGCCTGTGCGACGACCTCGGGCTCGCCGTGCTCCTGGTGACGCACGACCTCGGCGTCATGTCGGCGGTGGCGGACGACGTCAGCGTCATGCGGGAAGGGCTGGTCCTGGAGACGGGCCCCCGCGGCCAGGTCCTGCGCACGCCGGAACACCCCTACACCCGCGCCCTTCTGGACGCACTTCCGAGGGAGGGCTCGTGAGCCTGCTGACCGTGGACGACCTGGTCGTCGAGCACCGGACGCCGGGCCGTCCGGCCGTACGGGCGGTGGCGGGCGCCAGCCTGACCGTGGCGGCCGGCGAGGTCGTCGGGCTGGTGGGCGAGTCGGGCTGCGGCAAGTCCACGCTGGCGCGGGCGGTCTGCGGGCTCACCGCCGCCACCGGCGGGACGATCGCGTTCGAGGACGGGCGGGTCACCCCGCTCGGCCTGCGCCGCAGGGACCGGTCGCTGACCAAGATCCAGATGGTCTTCCAGGACCCCTACGCGTCCCTCAACCCCCGGCGGCGGGTCGGCGCGCAGATCGCCGACGGCCTGGAGACGGCGCGCGACCGCGAGACGACCCCCGGCGGCATGCTCGAACGGGTGGGGCTGCCCGCCCGGATGGCCGGGCGCTACCCGCACGAGTTCTCCGGCGGGCAGCGCCAGCGCATCGCGATCGCCCGCGCGCTGGCGGCGCGTCCCTCGCTGCTCATCGGGGACGAGCCGATCTCCGCGCTCGACGCCTCGGCCCAGGCACAGGTGGCGACCCTGATGCGCAACCTCGCCGTCGAGTCGGGCGCCGGGCTGCTGTTCATCAGCCACGACCTGTCCGTCGTACGGCTGATCGCGGACCGGATCGCCGTGATGTACCTCGGGAAGATCGTGGAGACCGGCCCGACGGCCGAGATCTGGGCCGACCCCCGCCACCCGTACACCCAGGCGCTGCTGCGGGCGATCCCGCGGCCGGACGGGCTGGGAAGGCTGCCGCAGGAACTGCCGGGCGACGTGCCCGACCCCGCGGATCCGCCGTCGGGATGCCGTTTCCATCCGCGCTGCCCCATGGCCATGGACGTCTGCGCGGAGAAGGAGCCCGCCCCCGGGCCGGTGTCCTGCTGGCTGTATCCGCCCGCATGACCGGCGAGGTCATGGCGGCCGTGCTCTCGCGGATGTCCGCGGCCGGGCTGGACGCGCTGGTGCTGCGCCCCTCCCCTGACCTGCGGTACGTCGCGGGCCGGGACGTCTCCGGGTTCCTCGTGCTGGTCCCCGGGCTGCCACCCGGGTTCGCGGCCGACGCCGCCGAGGCGGCGGCGCTGATCCCCGCCTCGGTGTCGCGGGTGGGGGTCGACGCCCAGATGCGGGCGCACGAGCTCTTCGTGCTCCGCGTGGACGCCGATCTGGTGCTGGCGTCGGCGGTGCTGGACCCGATGCGCCTCACCAAGCGCCCCGACGAGATCGCCGCGATCGAGCGGGCGGCCGCGGCGGCCGACGGCGTCCTCGCCCTGGCTCGCGAACTGTCCTGGTTCGGCGCCACGGAGCACGGCATGGCCCGGCGGCTCGCCGCCGAGTCGGGCGCCGGAGAACGCGTCTCGGTCGTCGTGGCCGCCGGCGAGAACACCGCGAGGCCGCGCCACACGCCGGCCGGCCGCGTGATCAACCCGGGCGACGCCGTGTCGATCCGGGTGACGGCGGAGTCCGACGGGTACCACGCGCACGCCAGCCGGGGATTCGTCGTGGCCGAGCCGCCCGAGGACTTCGACGCGGTCTACGCGGTCCTGCTGTCCGCGCGCGACGCGGCGGCCGAGGCCGTACGACCCGGCGTGACGGCCGCGGAGGTCGACGCCGCCGCCTGGAGCGTGCTCGACGAGAGCGGGTACGGCGCCTACGTCACGCGCGGGACGGGCCACGGAGTCGGGCTGGACCGCCGCGAGGCGCCGTGGCTCACCGCCGCGGACCGCACCGTGCTGGCCCCCGGCATGACCATGACGATCGAGCCGGGGATCCACGTGCCGGACCTCTACGGGGCCCAGGTCGGAGATGTGGTGGAATGCACGAAGACCGGGATCCGGACGATGAGCCAGGTGCCCCGCGCACTGCACGTACTTGATCCATAGTTTCTGCCATCTTGCCCTTTCGCTGACCTGACCTCGAATGACCCGGTTTTAGGGTGATCATGAGGCGGACAGGGGGGCGCGGTGAGGCTCTTGCGCGACTGGTCCGTACGCACTCGGTTGACGTGGGTCGCCAGCGTCGTCATGGCCTTGGCGTGCGCGGGCGTGAGCGTGCTCGTTTTCCTCGGCGTGCACGACCTCGCCATGAGCGAGCGACAGCAGGAGATCGTCCTGGTCAATCTCCACGTGGGCCGCCTGATCAGGCTGGGCACCCTTCCCCCGGTGCTCCCACCGCAGAAGGTCGCGGCCGTCCAGGTGGTGGACGAGACCGGCCGGATCGTCTCGGCGACCGCGCAGATGATGGGCAAGCCGCTGATGGCCGACTTCGCGCCCGAGGACGAGTTCGGCGAGGCCCACGGAGTGACCTGCTCGGTGCCCGGGCACGAGGGCACCTGCATGAACGTGGTCGTCACGCGGTACTACCGGGACGCGGGCGACTGGCTCATCTACGGCGCCGATCCCGTGGTCCCGTGGTATGTCAACCCCGTGCTGGTCGCGATCCTCGGGATCGGCTCCCTGCTCGTCGTCGCGGCCACGGCACTCGGGACGTACCGCATCGTCGGCCGGGCCCTCGCCCCCGTGGACAGCGTGTGCAGGGAGCTGACCGAGATCACCGCGTCGGACCTGAGCCGCCGGGTGCCGCTGTCCGCGCACCGGGGCGAGATCCGGAACCTGGCCGAGATCGTCAACGAGACCCTGGACCGGTTGCAACAGGCGGTCGAGCGGCAGCGGCGCTTCGCCTCCGACGCCGGTCACGACCTGCGCAGCCCCATCACCGCGATGCGCGCGCAGGTGGAGGACGCGTTGATGCACCCAGAGGACACCGACTGGGTCAAGACCTCCGAATCCGTGCTCGTGAGCCTCGACCGGCTCCAGGCCATCGTCACCGACCTGCTGGTGATGGCGCGGCTCGACTCCGGCGAGAAGGTCGCCCACGACTACGTCAACGTCGCCGAACTGGTCCGCACCGAGGTCGGCCGCCGCTTCCGGGGCAAGCGGATCGTGCTGGACCTCCAGCCCGGCGTGGTCGTCAGCGGCGACCGGCTCCAGCTCCTACGCCTGCTCACCAACCTGCTCGACAACGCCGAGCGGCACGCCACGTCCACCGTCACCATCTCGGTGCGCCGCGACGGCCACGAGGCCGTGCTGGAAGTGATCGACGACGGCGAGGGAGTCAAACCCGAGCAGCGAGAGATCGTGTTCCAGCGCTTCACCCGGCTCACCGCCGGCCGCGAGAAGGACAAGCAGGGCACCGGGCTCGGCCTGGCGATCGCCAGGGACATCGCCGAGCAGCACGGCGGGAGGCTCACCATCGAGGACTCCCCCAAGGGCGCCCGCTTCGTCCTGAGGATGCCGCTCCTCGCCCCACGCAACCCCGCCTGATGGGGACGCCAGGCGCGCACGGCGAGGAGGGTGCGGACCCCCGCCGGTGGAAGGCGCTGACCGTCTGCCTGGTCGCCGGCTTCATGTCGTTGCTGGACGTCAGCATCGTGAACGTGGCCCTGCCTTCCATCCGCGTCGGGCTGCACGCCCCGCCGAGCGACCTGCAGTGGGTGGTGTCGGGGTACGCGCTGGCCTTCGGGCTGGTGCTCGTCCCCGCCGGCCGGTTCGGCGACACCCACGGACGGCGGAACGCGTTCGTCTTCGGTGTCGTCCTGTTCACCCTCTCCAGCATGGTCGCCGGAGCCTCTCCTGGATCGACCTGGCTGGTCGTCGCGCGCGTCGTCCAGGGAGCCGCGGGCGGGGTGATCAACCCGCAGGTCAGCGGCCTGATCCAGCAGCTGTTCCGAGGCGAGGAGCGTGGACGGGCGTTCGGGCTGCTGGGCGCCACGATCGGCATCTCCACCGCGATCGGCCCCCTGCTCGGCGGCCTGCTCATCCAGCTCGGTGGTCAGCAGGAAGGATGGCGCTACGTCTTCTACGTCAACATCCCGATCGGCGTCCTCGCCATAGTCCTGGCCTACCGCTACATTCCCGGCGGCGGGGCCGGGCGGCGGCGGGAGGACATGGATCCGGTCGGCGTCCTGCTGCTGGCCGCCGGCATCTTTCTGGTGCTGCTCCCGCTCGTGGAGGGGCAGCGGTGGCACGGCTCGGCCCGGTGGCTGCTGATCCCGGCCGGGCTGCTCGTGCTCGCCGGGTACACGGCGTGGGAGCGCTGGTACGGACGGCGGCACGAGCCGATGGTCGACCTCTCGCTGTTCCAGCGGCGCTCGTACGCCCTCGGCGCCCTGCTCGGGCTGCTCTACTTCGGCGGATTCACCGCGATCTTCTTCATCCTCACCCAGTACCTCCAGGAGGGCCTGCGCTACTCGGCCCTGCAGGCGGGGCTGGCCAGCACCGCGTTCGCCCTGGGATCGGCGCCGAGCGCCGCGCTGGGCGGGCGGGTGGTCACCCGGATCGGCCGCCCGCTGGTCGCGATCGGGCTGGTGCTGATCACGATCGGGCTCGCCGCCGTGGACCTCGTGGTACGGCTGGTGCCCGCGCACAGGGTGGCCTGGACGATCGCGATCCCGTTGTTCGTCGCGGGCCTCGGCAACGGCCTCGTCATCACGCCGAACCAGACGCTCACCCTGTCGGAGGTGCCCGTGGCCAAGGCCGGCACCGCGGGCGGGGTCCTCCAGACGGGGCAGCGCATCGGGGCCTCCGTCGGCATCGCCGCGGTGGGCTCGGCGTTCTTCTCCCAGGTCGCCTCGACCCACGGCGACTACGCGCTGGCCTTCAGGCACGCTCTCCTGGTCAACATCGCCTTCATCCTGGCCGCGCTCGTAGCGGCCCTCACCGACGTCCTGGCCGACCACCGACGCCGCGCCTCAACGCCGACCCGTACACCACCATGACCCGACCTCAACGCCGACCCGCACACCACCACGACCCGACACCAGCGCCCGAGCCCATTCCCCGGCCCAGCCCGCGGGCCGCCGGGACCTCACCCTCGGCCGAGCCCGGCCTTCGACGTCACCTCGTGTGCTGGTGTGACCTCAGCTCGTCGAGCATGCCGTGCAGGTGGGCCGCGGCGACCTCGATGTCGGTGTAGTGGAGCCGCGCCGCCCGTACCTCGGCGGCGATGACGCCGCACCGGTGCGCCTTCTCGAAGTCCCCGTAGGGGAACTTGTACCTGGCCTTGGTCTCCTCACCGGCCTCGTCGTCCTCGGCGAGATGCCACTTCGCGTACTCCGCGAACCCGTGCTTCTCGATGAAGTCGTTCTCCTGCCGGGTCGACGGCTGGTGCTCGCTCCAGTCGTCCATCTCGTCCAGGACGTAATGCCCGTCGTCGATCAGCTTCTTAGCGAACTCGAACGACCGTTTGCTCAGCTTCACAGCCATGATGTTCTCCACCGTGTCCGATTCATCTGACACATCAATGCTATGACCTGTGAAAACACCACGATCGCGTCGTGTCGGGGGGTGCGGGATGGCCGAAGGTCACTTCTTCGCGCAGGCGGTGCCGTTGAGGGTGAAGGTGGGCGGTGCGGCGTTGGTGCCGGTGTAGGTGGCCTGGAAGCCGAAGCTCGCCGTGCCGCCGTTCGCACCGATCGTGCCGTTCCAGCCCGCGTTCTTCACCGTCACCTGGGTTCCGGACTGCGTGGTGACACCGTTCCAGGAGTTCGTGATCTTCTGGTTGCCGGCGAAGGCGAACGCCAGGGTCCAGCCGTTGATCGCGCCGCTCCCGCCGTTGGCGATGGTGACGTCGGCGGTGAACCCGCTCCCCCAGTCGTTCACCTTGTAGGTCACCGCGCAACCACCAGGCGAGACGGTCGGCGTGGGAGTGGGGGTCGGCGTGGGGGTCGGGGTGGGCGTGGGCGTCCGGGTGGGCGTCGGGGACGGCGAGGACGTCGAGCCGCCGCCGCTCTTGGCCGCCATCCGCGCCGAGTGCGCGCGGAACACCGCAAGCGCGGGGTCGCCGCTCTTCACGCTGTGCTGGTCGCCTCCGGCGTTCTTGTCCGGATACCACCAGAAGGCCGAGCCGTCACCGTCCCTGGCCTCGAAGTCGGCGAAGAGCGCGTTCCACCAGGTGACCCGATCGGCGTTGCCCTCGGTGTTGAACTCCCCCAGGAAGAACGGCTTGCCGACCACATCGTGCGAGTCGGAGATCCACCGGCCGATGAGGGTCTTGGTCTGGTCAAGGGTCAGGTTGGCCCAGCTCGCGTTCGGATACGGGTGCGCGGAGGTGAAGTCGATATAGGGCGACTGGTGAATGTAGACGAACGGGTTGCCTTCGTCGCCGCCGAAGCCGTACCTGGACTCGTGTCCCTCCAGGCCGGTGCCGACCATGTGGTTGGCGTCGATGCTCTTGACGTAGGAGGCCATCTCGTCGACCCACTTGCGCAGGGTGGCGCCGCTCTTGTTCTCCTCAGCGCTGACGTCCTGGTAGCGCGGCTCGTTCATGAGCTCCCAGGCGAAGATGCCCGGCTCGTCCTTGTACTTGACGCCGCTGTAGTGGTTGGTCCGGTTGAGCGCGTAGTTGACGTAGTTCTTGTACTGGGTGAAGCAGCCCGGGCACTTGGCCTTGTCGAAGAAGACGGCCCGGCCGGGGTGCCCGCCGTTCAGGCCCTCCCACTTGAGCCGGGTGTCGATGCCGCCGTAGGCCTCCCAGTAGTTCTCGAACACCGGGATGAGCCGGAGGTCGTGCGCCTTGGCCGACTCTATGACGTAGTCGAAGAGCGCGAACTGCTGGTCGTTGTAGACGCCCTTGGCGGTCTCGAACCCGTGCCAGCTCTCGTGGCTGAACATCCACAGCCGCAGCACGCTCACCTTGTCGGCCTGCAGCTCGGCCATGTGGGCGTCTATGCGCGCCTTGTCCATGTACTGCGTCTCGGTGTCCCCGTAGCTGCCGCCATAGGTGAAGACGTCGTAGGTGTTCGTCCCGGCGAAGTAGTACGTCTTGCCGTTCAGGCAGAAGTGGACGCCGCAGCGCTGCACGAACCCCGAGATCGCCGCACTGGCGCCGGAGAGGGTGAACCCGGCGGTGCCGGCCGCGACGGCCAGCACCAACGACAGCAGCAGATAGACCGGTCGGATCCGTCGTCTCATGATGTTCCTTGCCACCGCGGCGAGTGGGAGCGCTCCCATAAACATCACGCCCTTCGCCCCACCGCAACCGCAGGCGCCACGACCCCGTCGGACCACCGGCCCCACCTGCGCACGGCCGGACGGAGCCCGCCAGAACCCGTGAAACGTTCACCACGGACCCGGCCCACGCCCCGCCATGGAGGTTCATCCGGCGGATCAGCTCGGGCGGACCAACTCGACGAGTTCCGGCGCGATGGCCGGGAACTTCCGGTCCGCGGTGAGCAGCGCGTCGGCCCCCGCCTCACGCGCGGTCGCGATGATGAGGGCATCCGGCACGCGAACGGTCAGGTCTGCGGCTCTGAGCACGGCCGCGCTCTCGGCCATCGCCTCGTCCACCCCGACTATGCGATCGATGGCGGCGGCACGGAACTCCGCGAGCGCCTTCTCTGCCTCGACGCCCTTGCGAACCGCACCGACCCGCAGTTCGCTCCACGTGATCACGGAAATGGCGAAAGAGGCCGCCTGGTCCTCCCAGCGGCGGACCGCGTCAAGAGCACGGAGGTGGAGCGCGTCATCGGGATCAAGGAGGCCGGAGATGACGTTGGTGTCGAGCATCACGGTCGGCACGCCGTCAGCTCCAGCTCTCACGGCTCGCCTCGACATCCACGGCCCCGGTGAGGCCGGGCACGGTGCCGATGACGCCGGCGAAACGGCTGCGATGCCGCCGGATGACGATATTGCCGCCTTCCTCGGTTATGTCGATCGGGTCTCCCGCTCGAAGCCCCAGCTTGCGCAGCACGGCGGCCGGCAAGGTCACCTGGTTCTTACTGGAGATGCGCGCCGGCCCCGTACGCCTGACACGTGTTCTCTTACCGAGCTCCATAACCTTTACCATAACCGCCACAGGTAAAGGCTAAACCGTGTCACGCACAGCACACAAGCGGATTCACCATGTCACCGCTATGCTGGCCGGCGTGAGCCCGGAGCGGATCGATGAGCTCGGCGAGGTACGCGAGGACCACGGAACGGCTGGGCATCAAGCGCGACGGGCCGCAGGAAACCGCCAGTCAGCTCATGTGAGCAGGCCGAGCATGACGTGAAGCGCTTCGTCGATCTCCTCGATCTCCGCAGGGTCCGACCCGCGAAGTCACCGAGCCTGCATGTGTCCACGGCCTTGAGCTGATCGATGAGGACCCGGGTGGTCTTGCCGTTCAACTCGATTTCAGGTCGGAACGTCATCGGACGCGCACTGGTCGACGTCGGTGCGATGATCAGTGTGGAGAGGGAAGCGAGCGCGTCGGATTGCAGTAGTACGGCGAAGCGCTCGCCACGCTGTTCATGGCCGACTGCTTCGCGTGGCATGCGCAACCGGTAGACGTCACCGCGCACAGTCTTCGCCCAGATCATGGCGAATGGCGCGGAGTTCCGCCAAGTTCTCCGGGTCGTTGGCGAGCTCCTGAGCTTCCGACCGGGCCACTTCCATACGCCTCAGGCGGTTGGCGATGAGAAGAGCTTCGCGGACCACATCGGTGGCGGATCTGCCGTCAGCGGTCAGCTCGGCGAGGGCCTTCTCGGTCTTCGCGTCGATCTGTACGGTGAGCACAGCCATATCCTCACTGTACGACGGCCCGGCCCGCAGGCGTTCGCCCGAATTCCGTAACCGCCCGAATGCACATCGTGATATTCGATCCCGGGCAGCCCGGCGTACCCCGGGCCCGAGGTCCGGCTACGACTTCTTCAGCTGGGAAGACGCCGAGACCAAGCTGCCCGCCAACACCGCCGCCCGCATCCCAGCCGCCCGCCGAGCCCGCCAACAACAGCAGACGATCTATCTTCCCGCTCGAACCTGAACAACAGGGCTGCGGCATCTTGGACGGGGCCACACAGCAGTTCGAGGCCGTTGGCACCTGCCCCGTGCGCCTTCAGGCCTTCACTGGTGGGGTGCGTGAGACGGCGGTTTCTCAACGCTCGGGCAGTTCGGTGTACTCGAACCAGTCGAAGTCGGCGACGTTGTCGCTCGGGTGGCCCTCGCCGGAGAGGTACATGCCGATGTAGGCGCCGATG